>JBLIHY010000080.1:0-9817 GCA_047634655.1 Cellvibrionaceae bacterium | reverse complement strand
CAGCGCTGCGTCGAGAACGGCACAGAAGTATTCTTCATGCGAGGAAATCGAGATTTTCTTCTCGGTGAAAAATACGCTGGCTACGCCAATTTCACACTGCTGGAAGATCCAGCAATTATTGAGCTACCTCAAGGCCCGGCCCTTCTAATGCACGGCGATACGCTTTGCCGCGAAGATACCGATTACCTGGCTTTCCGCAAAATGGTTCGCGATCCCCACTGGCAACAAAATACCCTGGCAATGCCACTAGATGAACGCCGCGCGTTGGCAGACAATTTACGCTCAAGCAGCCAATCCATGAATAGTCTCAAAGCCGAAGATATTATGGATGTGAGTTGGGAAGAAGTACGCCGGGTTATGTCTAGTCATAAGGTTCGGCGACTCATTCATGGACACACACACCGACCCGGCCGCCATCATTTCACTCTCGCCAACCAACCTGCCGAGCGCATTGTTCTCGGCGATTGGCATAGTCGAGGGTGGTATCTGCAAGTCGATGAACAAGGGCTGGAACTCCGCGACTTTGATATCGCCGAGTGAGCACTCCGTCACCATGGCGCAATTTAATGTCTATTGACTATTTTTATACCGAGAAAATGAATCGATTGACATGTAGATATCACCAGAGATTATTTGAGAAACATGGAATAAAATGCGCTATCAACGGCGCCAACTGTTCGAACATTCTTCCATGACATCATTGATGCTTTGCAAAAAATTGGATTGGAAACTAACTGGCTTAGAAGGCCAAACGCTCATTCGCTTGGCGTTCAATTTGTATTAATACCGTGTCTTACCCATCTATGAACGACTCTTCCCCCAACAAAACTCGCGTGATTGTCGGTATGTCCGGCGGCGTGGATTCCTCTGTTAGCGCCCTTCTATTAAAACGCCAGGGCTATCAGGTCGAAGGGCTTTTTATGAAGAACTGGGACGAGGATGACGGTACGGATTACTGTAGCGCCAAAGTGGATTTAGCCGATGCGCAAAAGGTTTGCGAAAAATTAGCAATCCCTTTGCACACGGCCAACTTTGCGGCCGAGTACTGGGATAATGTGTTCGAATACTTTCTTGCTGAATACAAAGCGGGACGCACGCCCAACCCGGATATCCTCTGCAACCGAGAAATTAAATTCAAAGTATTCCTCGATTATGCCCAATTACTGGGGGCGGATTTAATCGCTACCGGCCACTATGCACAGAAAATTGATAACCAACACGGAACCTGTTTGTACAAAGGTTTGGATCCTAAAAAGGATCAGAGCTATTTTTTGTACGCCGTCAGCGAAGCGCGTTTTGCAAAAACGCTTTTTCCCATTGGCAAGCTGGAAAAATCCGCCGTTCGAGCAATCGCCGAGCAAGAGGGTCTGATAACCCACAATAAAAAAGACAGTACCGGCATCTGCTTTATCGGTGAACGTCGTTTTAAGGACTTCCTTCAGCAGTATTTACCGCGAAAACCCGGTGAAATCGTCGACGATAAAGGCACAGTTATCGGCGAGCATATGGGTCTGATGTACCACACCATCGGTCAACGACAAGGGCTGGGTATCGGGGGAGTTAAAAACGCCGCCGATGCGCCTTGGTATGTGGCAGATAAATTTTTAGATCAAAATCGTCTACTTGTGGTTCAAGGCAGCGACCATCCCCTGCTCTACCATCGGCACCTGGAAGCCAGACAAATTCATTGGATTAATGCAGCGCCCCATCGACACCCGCTCTCTTGTCGAGCCAAAATACGTTATCGGCAAACCGATCAGGTTTGCGATGTCAGCGTCGAAGAAGACCGTTTACAGGTGCGCTTCGAACAACAACAGAGAGCAATCGCTCCCGGCCAATCTATAGTGCTCTACAGCGGTGAACACTGCCTGGGCGGCGCAGTCATCGAGCGTCGTTGGTAGAGATATGCAAGCGTGATCTGCGATTGCCATCGGTATAACTAGAGTTTCAGGGTTATAGTTTGCCAAAGGCGGTAACTATCGATGACGGTAATTATTGTAAATACAGCCTAACAACCAGAGATTACTCGATGGCAACAGATGCCCCGATGGGGTATTGTTGCCATCGAGTTCCGGTGACTGACACACTGTACACTTTTTCGGTATTCACCCTGTCGATGAATTCTTCATTTATTTGCAGTCGCCCGGTTTAACCGGCGACGATTACACATAATTTTATGCGCCAGTTTATAAACAATGTCTTTTTGCCCTCTGTCGTGGGTCTGCTCATTGGTCTGGGAACTATCCTGGCAATACCTGAGTGGCGCTATTCTCTTGGAGAAGCCATCGCCAGCTTTATGTTGCCAGATTTCAAGCAGCCTTATTCTTACTCTAATGCGGTGCACAAAGCAGCGGCGGCGGTGGTTAATGTTTCCACGCAGAAAGAGGTCAATTTACAACGCAATCCGTTATTTGACGATCCACTATTTCGTCACTTTTTTAACAGCTCCGATATTCCCAAACAACAGCGAATGTCCTCCGCCCTTGGATCGGGAGTCATTATTAATTCGGAAGGCTATATTCTGACGAATCATCACGTCATCGATAGCGCCGAAGCAATCTTTGTCAGCCTCAACGATGGTCGAAATCTACAAGCCAAGATCGTTGGCCACGATCAGGAGACTGACCTGGCCGTGCTAAAAATTGAGGCCGGTGGCATTCACTCCATTACTCTTGGAGAGCCCCAGCAGGTCCAGGTAGGGGATGTCGTACTGGCGATCGGCAATCCTTTCAATGTGGGCCAAACTGTAACCCAGGGAATTATTTCCGCCACGGGTCGCCACGGCTTGGGTCTCAACGTATACGAGAGTTTTCTGCAAACTGACGCCGCTATTAATCCCGGGAACTCTGGTGGCGCATTGATCGACGCCAATGGCAAGCTACTGGGCATTAATACCGCCATTCTCAATCGCAACAACAGCGGTACGTCTATCGGTATCGGCTTTGCCATACCCGCCGATATTGCGGTTAATATCATGAGCGATATTATTAGCAATGGAGAAGCTATCCGCGGCTGGTTGGGAATAGAAGCGCGTTCCCTCAATCCAAATTTGATTACTGATCACAACTCCAGGAGACAAAACGGCGTACTCATTACCAGCATCTACACGAATGGCCCCGCCGACAAAGCTGGACTAAAAATCGGCGATATCCTCACACACATCAACAATCAACCCATCCAAAACGGTCGCGAAGGCATGAATTTGATCGCCCAGGCTCGCCCCAATGACATGGTAAAAATCACCATTTATCGAAATGGTCAGAAGCAGCAAGTTACAGCGGTTGCCGGAAAGCGGCCCTCCCAACTCTAATAAATCTGCAGGATTCACCTGTAGAAATGGCTTTTCTGCGACAAATTTGAAGTTAGCAATGACACAACCGAACACAAAGACTCAGCGACGAATTCGTGTTGCCCTCCAAAGTAAATGCCATTACTGATAAATTCGCCAAATCGATTCACCAGGGTGACTAAGGCCCCGCTATAATTTTTGGTTGAAAACAATGGTTATCACTGAGAAAAATACCCAGCAGACTCAGGTAACGCTTACCCCTCAATCGCTCCCTGGAATGGTGCGATGTAAAGATCTACCTATTACTATTGAGCTTACCAGCGCTGATTGTCTCCACCGGTTGGTGGATCGTTGGTGTTTGGATTATCTTGCCATTTGCAGGTATAGAGGTGGGTTTTCTGGCTTTTTTTATGTATCGCGCCTGCTATCGGAATTATCACCAGTAACAGATTACGATCAGCAAAGATCACGTCACTGTATTTTCGGGAATCCACACTCCCAACCAAAAATTCAAACTCTCCCGGCCGGAGTGCTATTTAAAAGTCACACCGGCGCTCAAACCTATGGATTATCTGACTCTATCGCTATCCACAGATGAGCTGTCGATTCCAATTGGGGATTTTTTAAACAATGAGGACCGCGAACTGGCTAGAAAGTCTCTGGTCGCCGCTGGACTCATGGAATGCTCTACGCTTTGGTTCAAAAGATCCTAGCAAGAAACCCGACGGCATTGTCGGGTAGGTGAAGCGTGGTATCGTCGTAAAACTTCTATTTATTATGTTGGCGAACGAAACCGATTTATTGGAGCTTATCGGTCTTGGCCGCCATAATAAAATCATTTTTGTGCAAGCCGCGAATTTTGTGAGTCCACCACCGAACGGTAACCTTACCCCATTCGGTTAACAGCGCCGGGTGATGCCCCGCCTGTTCGGCAAGTTCCCCTACTCTGACGGTAAATGCCAAGGCGTCGACGAAATTATCAAAACGATAGGTTTTGAGTAGCTGAGGAACGCCCTCTTCGTCCATAATCTGCCAATCTTTTAACTGAGATAACAGCGTAGGCTGCTCGATTTCGCTAACCTTTGGAGCATCCGACCGACAGGCTTCACAAGGTTGTTGAGAGAGTTCTGACATAGATATTTCCTAAAAAAATTTCTTCAAAATAAAAAATTATCGCTTTCTAAGCATTCATTGTAAAGTTTATCCGCCCGTTATAATACCCGCAGAGACCGCGAAAGAGCCAACAACTCTATCCGGGGATCCACCACTCTGAGCACAGGGGTCACTCATTGAACGTGAAGCACACGCTCCTCAATCTTCATTTTCCAAATTTTCGGACCGGTTTGGTGCACTGATTGGCCTTTGGTATCGACGGCAACGGTAACCGGCATATCTTTCACTTCAAATTCGTAGATAGCTTCCATGCCCAAATCTTCGAATGCAACTACTCTAGAGTGGGTAATTGCCTTGGAAACCAGATAAGCAGAACCGCCAACGGCCATTAAATAAACTGCATTATTGGCTTTTATCGCGTCGATTGCCTCTTGACCACGCTCAGCTTTACCAACCATGCCTAGCAAGCCGGTTTTTTCTAACAGTTTTCCCGTAAATTTATCCATGCGAGTGGCTGTAGTGGGTCCGGCAGGACCAACGACTTCATCTCCAACGGGGTCCACCGGACCGACGTAATAAATAAAGCGGCCTTTCAAGTCAACAGGCAGCGGTTCTCCGTTATCTAACAAATCAATCATGCGTTTATGCGCAGCGTCTCGACCGGTCAGTAATTTACCCGATAGTAAGAGCGTTTCACCCGGTTGCCACTGCAGGACATCCTCGGGTTTGACCTTATCTAAATTAACACGGCGAGTATTGGTGCTCACCTCCCAGGTGATATTCGGCCAGTCCTCTAAGTTTGGAGGGATTTGCAGTGCTGGACCGCTGCCATCCAACAAGAAATGGGTGTGTCTTGTCGCTGCGCAGTTAGGAATGATAGCGACGGCTTTATTGGCTGCGTGACTTGGAAAATCTTTCACTTTGACGTCTAGAACCGTCGTCAAGCCCCCCAGTCCCTGAGCGCCAATCCCCAATCGGTTTACTTTTTCGTAAAGTTCAAGACGTAGTTCTTCCGCGCGATTAGAAGGCTCTCGACGCTGTAAATCTTGAATGTTAATCGGTTCAAGGAGAGATTCCTTAGCGAGGATCATCGCCTTTTCAGCGGTGCCACCGATGCCAATGCCCAATATACCGGGAGGACACCAACCGGCACCCATGGTGGGTACCATTTTCAGAACCCAATCTACGACGGAATCCGATGGATTAAGCATGGCAAATTTAGATTTGGCCTCGCTGCCGCCACCCTTGGCTGCCAGGTGTACGCTAACGGTATTACCGGGGACGATTTTGTAATTGATAACGGCTGGGGTGTTATCACCGGTATTTCTGCGAGCACCATCGGGGTCTTCCAGAATGGAAGCTCTTAATAAATTGTCTGGGTGCAGGTAAGCACGGCGAACGCCCTCATTGATCATATCGTCAACACCCATGTCGCCGACAATATGCACATCCATTCCCACTTCCACAAAGGCAGAGACAATCCCGGTATCCTGGCAGATTGGCCGGTGGCCCTCGGCACACATACGCGAATTAATCAGAATCTGTGCCATTGCATCCTTGGCGGCCGGGTTGATCTCTTTTTCGTAAGCTTGATGTACCGCTTGAATAAAATCCAAAGGATGGTAATAAGAGATAAACTGCAGAGCATCCGCTACGCTGGCGATGAGGTCATCTTGTTTAATTACTGTGAGCATCAAATAAACTCTATCTTGGTTAATTGCGAGAAAAATTCGTTAGCTCGACAACGGTTTGGCTAATGAATTGATGGTTACTTCGGGCAGTCAAAGATCGCGTCCTGGCCTTACTGAGCTGGAGAGGCGATCGTTCTCAGCCTCTGTTTCAACGTCAACAAATCACGATTGATGGTGAGCCTGAATTTGTCAATAGACTCAATTGCCTCGTCGTGGGCTTTTAATTGTCTGACAATCTGCGATAGATCGTTTTTGGAAACATTGGACGACAACTCTGAGCCCAGAGATTCCAAGATGTTTTGTTGTTCGGACAGCCGCTCGCGCAGGGATTGAAGCAGAAACTCTTGCTCCGAAGCGCTTCGCCGCAACGGTTGCAGGGCTTCGTCGAGCGATACTTCGAGATCGGGAAAAGATTTTTCGAGGGTGACGACAGATGCTTCCAAAGCCGGGAGGGATTTTTGGAGAGCAGCGATAGACTTCTGATTAGCTTCCAGAGCCTGCTCATTATCGGCACTGGCTTTGCGATTGACATTCCGGGTTGCCCACAATTTATCAATCTCCGAAAGTACTAGAGCAACATCCTGTTTGATAACTTTGAAGCTGGCGGAAAGGCCGGTCAGGGATTGAGCGGACTCATCTCCAGAGAGTTCGAGCTTTGTCTCTAAATCTATAATGCGCTGCCGCTGTTCGTTCAGGGACTGCTGCGACTGTAAAAACAACCACCCACCATATGCCAAACCGGTTATAGCCAGTAAAGCAAGCAGCAGTGTCAACCACAACATCGGCGAAGATTGCTTTTTGACGATTATTTGTGGCGGAGGTGTTCGCGCTGAAGAGGGCTGTCTGGGTGTCGTTCCCTTAGCAGTCGTCTGGGGAGCTTCCGCTTGGACGCCGGAGCGATTTCGTTTCGGCGCGGCGATTTTGCCGGGGTCAGACAATGTTGGTTCTTTTCGATTAGATGGCATGCGAATGCAAAACTGGTTGGCAGTATGGATGAATATTGGGTAGCAATTAGAGCCGGGTATTATGCGCAGAAATGAACTGGATATCTACCCAGTTACACCGCACGACTCTTACCGTCAGGTCGGGCTGTATGGCTTGCTTTTACTATTTCCTTTTTATTATTTCCGATAAAATATTTTCAGTTTGTATATCATAAAGATGGGAAGCCAATAAACATCAACAAGAGGTAGAACAATGGAAATTTTTGGCATGGTAATGCGTTGGGCACATCTGTTATTTGGGATCACTTGGATTGGCATGCTCTACTATTTTAATTTCGTCCAAGGCGGTTACTTTAAACAGGCGACACCAGAGGCACTGGCGGATGCCAAAGCCAAGCTCGCGCCAAGTGCATTATGGTGGTTCCGGTGGGCGGCCATGTTTACCTTTATAACCGGACTTATTCTTCTAGTGGGCGTAGCCAAGCTTAATCAGCTGAATGACTACATTGTGATCGGTATATTGATGGCCACGCTGATGTTCCTCAACGTTTGGCTGGTCATTTGGCCCAATCAAAAAATTGCTTTGGGTATGGAGGCTGGCGATGCGGCCGCCGCTGGAGCAAAGTCTCTGCTAGCTTCTCGCACTAATGTGTTGTTTTCCAGCCCGATGATCTTCGCTATGCTGGCGGGTCCGCATTTCGTTGGCCAGGGTTACGGTACGGGTGTTGGTGGTATCGATCTCATCATAGCTATCGCTCTTGTGGTACTGCTCCAAATAAATGGACTCTTTGGCAAACAGGGTCCATTGGCCAGTGTCGTAGGCGTGATACATGGCAGCCTGGCACTGACGGCCGTTATCGTTGCGCTCTTCTACTTTTTATAGCAATACGTGACGACAGATTTGATAACAGAGTTTATTAGGCCCGAACTGTGTTAATTCAGACTGTATGTAAGCTTCGTCCGTTTTTCATGGATAGCCATCCACTTAAGTTTGAGCGAAATCCTCTCCCCGCCCGATTCAATTTATTGTCGAGTATGTCTTTATGGGAGAGGTGATATGGACCTGATCATTTTCGATCTCGACGGAACGCTGCTGGATGCTCACTCAAAAATTTCTCACTACACTCAAGAAACACTAGTCATGTTATCCGAGAGAAATGTGGCTTACACCGTCGCCACGGGTCGCACCCTGCATTCCGCTCAGAAGATTATCGAGGGTCACGGCTTTCATCTCCCTCATATTTACAGCAACGGTGTACTAATCTGGGACCCAAAATCGCAGATGCTTTCCATGGAAAATGTACTTGCGGTAGATGAAGTGCAGTCCGTACTAAAAGTTATCACCGAGCGAGGTATAACCCCCTTTCTTTCCAGCGTTGACCACAATCACTCTCATTACATTTACTATCCAAAGCTACGCCACTATGCCGAGGAACGTCTGCTCGGAGAGTTTCGATCGCGACCAAACCTGCAACTGCTCCCATTGGAACAGTTGCCCGAAAAAGCTGACATTATCAGTATCAGTGCATTGGGAGCGGCAATCAATATTGACGCCATCAGGGATTACATTCGACATGATCCCAATCTGATAGCTTACTCGGGTCCCACGGTTAGTGAGCAGAACTTAAAATGGATAGATATACACCACTGCAATGCCACCAAGGGGGGCGCGATTGCCTACCTCAAAGTGCAACTGGGTGTGAAGAATCTGTTATGTTTCGGCGATAGTGACAACGATCTCAGTATGTTTTCCCTAGCGGACGAAAGCTACGCACCCGAAAATGCCAAGGAGCGAATCAAAGCAGCGGCAACAGCGACTATTGGCCACCATAACCAAGACGGTATTGCGCGCTACCTGCGCGAGCGCTTTGAATTGTGATTCTTCAAAAATATTCTAATCAAACCTAAGCAGACACTGTCATTCCAGAATTTCGCATTGTGAATGTGATATATTTTTTGAAAACTTTACGACTAAAATTAAATACATAAAACTGCATTGGACATGGAACAACGTTTACAATTGTTTCCTTTAAAGTAGTGTCTTGATACAAGAATTTCTTTATTAATGTTCTGGTCAAGTAAATCCGGACACTTAATTTTTACAAATTTAACTAACACATTTTGCTTGTTTGACACTCAAATCACTCGATGAACCTGCGCCAAACAAACGGCACAGAACCCTCAGGCAAGTTGAGCGCCTTGATTAAAAACTATTTCATACTTGAATGGCGACAGATCATTATTCGCTGTGTGTAACCGGTCAAGATTGTAGTATTTCATATACGCCCCTACATCTTTTTTCATATGATCACGTGTCGGTTGGGCAATTTTAAATAGCCAGTCGTGCTTTAAACTACCAAAAAATCGCTCTACCACAGCATTGTCCCAACAAGCGCCAACATCCCCCATGCTTGCCCGGATACCATATCCAGTTAATAATTTTCGGTAGCGCTTACTCGTGTATTGCGAACCACGATCACTATGAAACACTAACCCTACCGGCGGTTGACGTAGGTTGTAAGCCTTGATCATCGCCTTGCTAATCAGATCCGTTGTCATTCGCTTGTCTGTAATCCCCCCATTATTAACGTCAGCTAAAAATAGAGGCTTTTTCAGTTACAACAATTGTCTTGGTGGTACGCCACCAATTGCTGAATGTGGACGGTAATTATTGTAAGTCCATTGCCATTGCGTTGCCAATATTTGAGCGTGTTCAATATCCTCAAACAGATTTAACTCTAACCATTCTTGTCTAGCAGTTCGATTAAATCGCTCGACAT
>JBLIHY010000079.1:0-9821 GCA_047634655.1 Cellvibrionaceae bacterium | reverse complement strand
CCTGTGATAGCGCTCTGTCTTCGACTGTATAAAACCAGCTAAAAAAGGTGTGAATTGCTGCTCGATACTTTTCGCTACTCTCCTTTAAATCGTACGCATAAGTAGCATAATCCTGATCTTCAAAAAATACCGGCTCTCGGGAATGATCACGTTGAACAATATGAACGGGGACATTCGGCAAATAAAATCGCGGCTTCATTGGCATTGCCTCCTGCTTGAAATCAAATAAATTTCCTGGCTACGCTAACATCTCACGTTAAAAACAGTAAAAAGGCCTTTGTCCATGGCAAAATACCAGCGGGGCTTTGGGCGTCAGATTGATAGCTTTGTTAGGAGTTGGCCACTATGCTTGTACGGTATTTCAGTACATTTAGAGTAATTTATATGGACACAATAAGCGTAAACCAATTTAGAGAAAAGCTAAAAACCTTTGTAGAACAAGTGGTTACAAACCACACCCCGCTTAAGGTGACTCGCAGGGCCGGCGAAGCCTTTGTGGTAATGAGCGCCGACGATTGGGAGCGGGAACAAGAGACTCTCTACGTGCTGCAAAATACCAGCTTAATGAAACAGATTGCCGATTCGGTGGCAACTCACAGCAATAGCACCGGCTATACCCCAACCAGCGAGGAAATGAATGAGATCACTGGTATTTGAGGGTAGAAGCTGGGAAGCCTATGACGAGCTTCGTAAAAAGGACAAAAAGCTGCACAAAGCTGTATGTAAAGTTTTAAAAGAAATGTTACGCGAAGACCCAAACAAAGGGCTCGGGAAACCCGAACAACTTCGGCACAGTCTTGCGAGTTTTTGGTCTAAACGGATTTCTCAAAAAGATCGGCTCATTTATAAATTCGACCAAAAATCTATTTATATTTTTGCGATCGGCGGTCACTACGACGATCACTGAATTAAATTTTTTAGGGGAAGTGCAGAGTAAAATTAAATTCCACCCACAATCTAAACCAAAAAATTAACTTCACCTTCGTTTCTTTTCTCCAAAAAAACATCACCTTACGGATAAACTCTCTGCCATTATCACAGACAATCTGTCGAGGCAGGTCTCGTGTTTCTGCTAGTGGGTCAAGGAAGCGGCCACCTGTTGTCCTGATAGGGATGTTGATACCCGCTGACAACAACTTCTCTCAGGTGTTTAACTTCGTTCACCTGGAGCCCAGCATACTTGCTTCGCCAGTTATAGAAGGTGCCGTTGGAAATGCCGAGGTGGTGGCAAATTTCTTCAACTTTGGTGCCAGCCTAATGCTGCTTGATGACTTTGATAATTTGTTCTTCTGAAAACCGCTTTTTCATGGTGAGACCTCCATCTCGTTAGAGTAGCTGGAAATCTCATCAATTATATCGGTCGAATTCTGGGGAAAAGGTCAACTTAATTTCTGGAAAAAACTTTATGTATAGCAGCTAGAGAAAGTGATATCTCGTGCTCTCTAAACAATTCATTTTGAATACGCCTTGCGCCTAATTTGCGTTTTGATCTGAGGTCAACAATTAACGATTCTTCGACTTTACCAACTTTCTGATTAGGGCTGCTGAGAGGTCGTCTACTTTCATCGTTTAAACCCTCTATACCTTGAAACCTTTAACGTCTTGAACATTTGCGTAGTGTAGGGCCTCAATACACTACAACGGCGGCATCCTGGGTGTCTTCGTAAAGCTCAGCCCCTAACCCTATCATTTTGCGTGAATTCAAGACCAACAAGAAAATCATGGTGACCACGTTCACCTACCCTAGATCTTTCCCTAAAGATGATTTAGCGGAGCTATATAAAAGTCGTTGGCAAGTAGAGCTTGATATCCATAATATGAAACAGACGCTAGACATGGATGTGTTGAGTTGTAAATCCCCCGATATGATCAAGAAATAAATTTGGGTTTACTTACTGACGTACAACTTAATTCGATTGCTTATGGTGCAGTCAGCGCTTATGCACGATGTGCTTCCACGCCAGTTGAGCTTAAAACATTGCCCACAACTTTGGGTTTCTGCGTCTGTACAAACCCGATTATTAGAGTTAAGAGAATTGTCGATATTATTTTATTTAATGTCGCAAAAGATAGTGGCTAATCGACCAGGGCGAATTGAGCCCAGAGTCGTAAAACGAAAGCCAAAAGCATATCCACTTCTAACTAAACCAAGAGCAATTGCACGAGCTGAAGTCATAAAGCTTGGTCATCCTAAGAAGCTTAAGTAAGTGCCATTCGGGTCGGACACTTTGATTTCATTAAGCTCCTTAGCTCATAAAAATCATCGGCTTATTGTTTTTTCAAAGCTATTAAATAAGGCTTTTAAGATGATCTATGCGTCTCATAAAAGTAGTGTCGAAATCATGATTTTTTGCGAAACTGATACTTTGCCTTGATTTTTCTTTTATTTCGTCTCTATGAGAACTTAAGTGTTCAATTTTTTTGGCAACTCCCCAGCCTATATTTTGTAAGTCCAATAGCCCGGAAAAGGCTTTATTTTTATAGCCTATTATTGGAATTCCACAAGATAATGTTTCTAAATAAGTACAGGATGGGTCACTTTGACGATGCAGAATTACATAAATATCCACATCTTTTTTAATTTGAGGAATAAGCTAACGGTAATGGGCGATTCTCATCCAGAGAATCTAATCGTTTTTCTAAAGCCTCTTTGTTAATAATCAGTTTTTTATCCACCCGTGTATCGAAATAAAGCAAACAACTGCCAAACGATTTATAAAAATTGTACGCTGGAGACCCATTGGCCTGAATCCCATCTGCATATTCGAAAGCCTTAAGGCGTCGCCTTTCGACATTCCAAGTAAAAAATTTTCGTCGCGGCTTTACTATTAAATTAATAATAAGATGACCAATAAGATGCGAAGCATTGGCCATCTATTTTGTTCAACTTAGACGCTGATGAAAAGCTACTAATTTTTATCCAGAAACCGTTAAACACGCTTTTTCATTGGCTCGCCGGTAATGTTTGTCACATCAAGCTTAAATTTTCCGCAATCTTGACGCCCGTACGTTCTATAGTGATGAAGCTATTCCCTAACAACTCTCCAGCATAGATTAAAAATTGACATAACACCCTCAACTAAGTACTGTATATAAAAACAGTACTTAGTTGAGGTAATAGTATGGCAGTCATAGCCGTTTGGAAGTGTGATCGGGATAATAGTATGTTTGCAAATAAAAAAGATGCGGAAGAGCACGACAAGATGCTTGAACTGGCGGAAAACATCACCGCGCTAATTGAATCAAATATTGACGGTGTTGACGAAAAGCACAGTGAAGCCATCGGCATACTGTTATCAAAGCACCGTGAAAATTTAGCTAAAGCTTGTAAAGGTAAGCCTGAAGCCTTGCTTGATGTAAAAAAAGAGGAGACGAAAACTAGTGACACTATTGTGACCTCTATTGCAGCAGGTGCATCAAGCTAGATTAATCCTCAATACGAGGGTTTATCGACCATCCCCCAAAATATTGCATAATCTTGCGCAAGGCCCGCCAAACCGTAGCCTTCAGCAGCGCGTTTTTTTGATCCGTAGAAAAACGCGCTGCTCATCAACTTTTCCCAGTATTTGCCATTTTTCTCAATCAACGGAAAGCTCGCGGCGGAACGCACAACATAAAGACTCGTCGTTGAGCGTCTACGCTAGATTAAACCGGTTTTTTAGGTAGGCGATAATATCGTTGGACTCATAGAGCCATTCCACGGATTTATCAGATTTTTCTATTCTTAGGCAGGGCACTTTGTATCGGCCCCCTTCGCGCACTAATTCTGCTTTAAGATCGGCATCATTTTTAGCATCGCGCAACTCAATATTGAGCCCATGGCGCTTTAATTGACGGCGAACTTTGACGCAAAAAGGGCAGGCCTTAAACTGATATATCGACATGGTTGCGGTCACATCATCAATGGCTTTTTGCGCAGCTGTATCTCTGACCACGGCTTTGGGCGAAGTAAGGAAATCTAGAACTAAAATAATTTGTCCCAAAACCCATCGAATAACTTTCATTTTACTGCTCCGTCAAAGTTGCTAATGTAAATAGGGCTGAGAACCTCCCTCTAAAGATATCGTTCGTCAGGATACTTTAGAACTCCATTATTACCAAAATAACTTTGCTTGCAGGCTGGAAAACCACTAACGCCCCACCAGAATCCCTTACCTTTTTTTGGTGGACCTTTGATCAATGGGCTTTCACATTCCCCACATTTGAATTCGTCGAAAACGGCCGCTTTTGGCTTTTCTTTCATCTCGGCATCGGGTTTTCCACACTTGTCTGGGAACATTTGCTTACAGTCAGGGAATCCGAGGCATCCCCAGAGAAATCTAAAAATCAATGGTTTGATCGCACCTTTAGCGGTGCAAAATCAGCCCAAAGAAACATCGACAGACACAAATCAATGGTAGAGGCATCCAGTGAATACAGTGGATTCTTAAAGCGGAAATTGTGCCTTGGGACGACTTTCTGACAACGAGTCAGCAGCTTTCCAAATAACGCTTCGTACAGTGAGTAGGGTTTGTCTTCATTGATCCGCGATAAATTAGAACGTGACAGTTTGGCGCTGCTTAAAGGGTAAAGACGATGGGCTTGTGCGGATAGGTTATCCACGATGTCACGCAAGCTGTTGCGGCCAGAGAGTTGAGCGATGGTTAGCGATACAAACTGAGACCACCGGGGTGCCGTACAAAAGCTACGGCCGGAATGGTGGAGCTTTGCAAGGGTTTAAAATTCATGTCTCGGCACTAATTTTAGTATTTGTGAAAAGACTGTATTATGCGGTCTATTTCATCCTGTATTTATAAAGTTTTGTGGTGAAAAAAGTATAAATCATAGGGTAATTAAAGACCGGCTTTTCTTCTCGTTAACGAGACAGCAGTGAATCACTATTTTTTTTGCAGCTCGATAGCACCTTAGCTAAGATCTAATTTTTGCAAAACTACCTCCACTTTTTTTTCTGTTGGAGATTGAATTTTTCTATAGATAGACAAAGCTTTTTTAACATAGATTTTGCATCAACTAAGTTTCCTCACTCTAAGTAAACATATTCGAAATTATGATAATTTTGGGCCACACCTTCCGGGTAATTCATTTTTTCATTAATCGCTAGTGCTTGATAAATGCTAACGGGGTCGATCGAGGGTGCTCGCTGTTCTCCGTCTCGCCGTAGTAAACCATAAAGTCAGAATTTTGCTGAAAACCCTCCCAAGAGAGGCGGCCTTCGGCAAAGACAGCGCTAGTGGTGCCGTGGGTCAAGCGATAGGGTAAATCGGCTACGGGGACGTGATTGCCCGCTTCATCGCGGGTATAGAAAAACGGGCGAATCCAAAAATTTACCGCCGTGTTAGGAGAGGGCCGCTGATCCATATCGTTGCCGGCAAAGGTGCGGGATAGGCTTGTGGTTCGGCGTCGGGTTGATTGTAGTACTGACGTTTTAGGCCACCGTGACGCACAGCCACCGGCGGTTCGTGGCGCTCCAGGTGAATAAAATAAAAACGCCGTTGCAAGTGCTCAATGGCTTTGGTCTCCGCAGATCCCTAGGCAGCCAGATTGAGATAATGTTGACCGCGAAAATAAACCACACAGGGTCGCTGCGGGTGGGAATCGTATTACAACAATAATCCCTGGCGCAAGCGCCGACGGACATCATCAAGGGAGTTGGGCGCAGCAATTGTGTATCGCTGAGGCGGGAAACATCCGCCTCAGCATGAAGCAGATAGCTGGCATCCATAGTCTCAAGAGGGGTTAGCGTTGCCATGGCTCTTATCTTTTTCGTCCTTTGCGCATAGCTCAACGTCAATGAGTTCATTCAGATCCCTTTGCAATACCTGGGCGATAACTGCGCGCTGCTGTTTATTGAGTAGGCGGCTTTTTAACTGGGTCAAGCGTTTTTTGATGCGCAGATAGCACTGGATATTGGGTAATTGTTGGATAAGGCGATCGGGGTGAAAATCTTCTATCGAGCGAATGTTGAGCGATTCGAGGTGGCTTGCCCGATAACGTAACCGCAATGTTCGCCGCTGCCATCACCTCGTTAAAGGTTTCCGGCGTGATGTTGACCGCTTCGCGTTCAGCCAGCGGGCTTTGCTCGCTGTGGCCGGTAAAGTTGCCCATAACCAACTCTTCAGTGGCAATTCGATATCTTCGCCCTGGCGGGGTCCCTATTGCGGGCGATAGCGCATACGCAGATCGGGAGAGATGATATCTTGAGTGGTTTTCCGGGAATCATCGCGACGAGTCATGACCGTGAGTCTCGTGTTAAGAAAGTGCTGATTAATTTTTAGAATACAAAGCGCCAGCGAGCGTTACAGACTTTACTTTTTATACCGAGGCTTTTGCAAAAATGATCCATTGTTTAAAAAGATCATTCGTGCAAAAGTCGCATATTAATAAAAAACGCTCAATGCAATGATGTAAGTCTATGTCCATTTCCCGTAATTTTTCTGCGCCGCAGATTCCCCAAACGCTACAAGAATGGGGATTAAAAACGCTCAAAAAATTTGAAGAGGGCCTCAGTGAAACCGAACGCGAAAATCTGGGCCAATGTTTAGAACAAACTCCGATGCTTGCCATCCAGCTTACCAAAGCCTTGCTAGGTAGTGAATATTTGCTGGAATCCTGTTTGCGCAATCCAGACCTGCTATTTCAAACTCTGCTAGTAGATGCGCCCTACCACCGTCTGACGCGAACAAAAATTATCGATGCGACTGAAGCCTGTTGCGATTCCCTCAGTCCTGGCGAGTTCAGCAAGGTTTTACGCCAACTTCGCAATCGCCTCATAACTATTTTGTATTGGCGAGATTTAAACGGCCTTGCAGATTTAGACGAAGTGATTCGAGCGATGACCGCCATGGCCGAAGCTTTTGTACAGCGGGCTTTGGATTATCACTATCGCCAGCTCATTGAGAAACATGGTCTGCCGATGGGTAAAGACAGCGGTCAAATACAACCTATGTTGGTTATTGGTATGGGTAAGTTGGGGGGCTCGGAGTTAAATGTCTCTTCGGACATTGACTTAATCTTTGTCTTCCCGGAGGCGGGAACGACTAACCATCCACACAAGACTATCGATAATCAGCAATTTTTCACCAAACTCGGGCAATGTTTAATAAAAACACTGCACGAAATTACCATCGACGGTTTTGTATTTCGGGTGGATATGCGCCTTCGCCCGTACGGCCAGAGCGGGGCGTTAACCAGTAATTTCAATGCACTGCAAAACTACTACGAAACCCAGGGCCGAGACTGGGAACGCTTTGCCGCCGTTAAAGCTCGTGTCATTGCTTGCACTAAACTTGCCGACCACCATCAATCAATGATCTCGCGGCGAGAGGCCAGCGAAACGCTTCACAAAATCCTGCAGCCTTTTGTCTATCGAAACTATGTCGACTTTTTCATTATGAAGTCCATGCGTAAGCTGAAAGCTCTGATGACCCAGGAAGTCAAACGCAAAGGTTTAGAGGAGGACCTCAAACTGGGTGCCGGCGGTATCCGTGAAATTGAATTTATTGCTCAATGCTTTCAGTTGATTCACGGTGGTCACAACCGGCAGCTCCAGGAAAAAAACCTTCTGAAAACGCTAACGCAACTGCAATTATTGGGATATCTGGAGAAAAATACCGTACAGCACCTGAGCGATGCCTATATTTTTTTACGCAATGCAGAACACGCTATTCAAGCTTTTGCCGATGCACAAACGCAAATGTTGCCGAGCGATGATTTGTCCCGGGAGCGTTTAGCCTGGACCCTTGATTTCGACTCCTGGTCCGACTTTTACCGGCAACTGCAAATTCACCGTGAGAGAGTCATTGCCGAGTTCAGACGTATTGTCGCCGAGCCGGAAGAGCGGCATCCGAACCAAACCAATATATCGCCGCAGTGGCAAAAATTCTGGATGCATCCGGATGATCAGGGCGACTTCCTATCAGCGAGAGGCTTTAAGACAGCAGCAGAAGATTGTGCCGTCGTAGCCGCCTTACGGCAATCACGCAACGTTCTCAACTTATCGCCCGAGGCGCGGCAAAATCTCGATAAGGTTGTGCCCATTCTAATGCAGGCACTAGCGAATTACGTAAAACAACACTCGACAAACGACGACCGCATAGAGGAAGCTCTCCCCCGCGTGTTTTCCTGGCTGGAGGCGACCGTTAATCGCACCAGTTACCTACTATTGATGCTGGAAAATCCGGACATTCTAAAGCTGTTAGTAAAACTTTTGGCAGCCAGCACCTGGGTAACGGAAACGCTAAAGCAGATGCCATCCCTGCTGGAGGAATTACTCTATCCGCAAAGCCTGCTTTCACTGCCGGAACGAAACGTACTACGAGATGAACTGCGTCAACGTTTATTGCTCGATGCCGAAGACCGTGAAGCGCATATGGAAACACTTCGATATTTCCGATTGGCGCACAGCCTGAAGGTGGCGGCCTGTGAAATTACCGGTGGCCTGCCTTTGATGAAAGTCAGCGATTACCTGACTTTTACCGCGGAGACTGTTCTCGAACAAGTATTGGAATTGGCGATGAGAGACATCACTGCTCATCACGGTTATCCCGAGGGCGCTATAGATGAGACCCCTCAGTTCCTCATCGTTGGTTACGGGAAGCTGGGCGGTATTGAAATGAATTACAGCTCGGATTTGGATTTGGTATTTATTTACCGCGAGGATCCACAGAGTATTACCGACGGCGAACGGCCACTGGATGCACAAACTTACTACACCCGCCTGGGTCAAAAGATAATTCATATTCTTAACACCCATACGCTATCCGGACCACTCTACAAGGTCGATATGCGCCTTCGTCCCTCGGGAAAATCCGGCCTACTGGTAACCTCCCTAAAATCCTTTCAGCGCTATCAGGACCAAGATGCCTGGACCTGGGAACACCAAGCTCTGGTTCGCGCTCGCCCCGTTACCGGGAGCTTTGATTTAGCAATGGCGTTTAATCGTATTCGCCAAGAGGTACTCTGCAAAAAGAGGAACTTGCCCAAACTCAGAAAAGCCGTTGTCGCGATGCGCGATAAAATGCGCCAACAGCTCGGAAGCGGGGCCGAGAAAATCCGCGCTAAAGATCGGTCAGGGAAATTTAATATTAAGCAAGATCCGGGAGGTATCGTCGATATTGAATTTATGGTTCAATATGCGGTATTGGCTTGGAGTCACCAAGACCCCGATCTGGCCAAGTGGACTGACAATATCCGGATATTGGATAGCTTGCGTTACAAAGGTTTTATACAAACCCAGCAAAGCGAAAGACTAAATACAATTTATCAATCCTACCGTAAATACAAACACCAACTCGCACTCCAACAGGAAAACTCTGATTTCATTAGTAATGAATTGTTTGTGGAAGAGCGCAAGTGGGTGACCGATATTTGGCACCAATACCTACTGGATTAAGAGCTTCATAACTTCAATAAAGAATGAGCTACCTACAGAGGGCGTCGAAAACTTCAACGGAGAATTAAACATGAACACAACGTTTGCCGATCGCGATGGCGCTATCTGGTTGGACGGTGAATTTGTTCCCTGGCGAGAAGCCAAAGTTCACGTACTCACCCACACTTTGCATTATGGCATGGGAGTATTTGAGGGTGTGCGCGCCTATCAAACCGATCAGGGGGCGGCTATTTTCCGTTTACAAGACCACACCGATCGCCTGTTCAATTCCGCAAAGATATTGAACATGTCCATTCCCTATGGCCGGGAAACCCTCAACCAAGCACAAAAAATGGCCATCACCGAAAACCATTTAAACAGCGCTTATATACGCCCTATGTGTTTTTACGGTTCGGAGGGCTTGGGGCTGCGGGCCGATGGTTTAAAGGTT
>JBLIHY010000078.1:0-10059 GCA_047634655.1 Cellvibrionaceae bacterium | reverse complement strand
TTGGATGAGGCCAGTAAACGCGGAGAGCCTATTGCCGATCCGCTCTGGAGGCCAGAGGATACGTATGAAGCCGGGCAAGACAGTCCCACGGCACCACTTTTAGAAGTATTACCTGCAATTGTTGTCGTCATTGATGAATTTGCCGATATGATGATGATTGTCGGCAAAAAAGTTGAACAACTCATTGCCCGCATTGCCCAAAAAGCACGGGCGGCAGGCATTCACTTGATGTTGGCGACCCAGCGTCCCTCGGTAGATGTCATTACGGGTTTGATTAAGGCTAATATTCCCTCGAGGATCTCCTTTCAGGTTTCCTCTAAGGTGGACTCTCGTACTATCCTCGATCAGGGTGGTGCCGAGCAACTGCTCGGACATGGGGATATGCTTTACTTGCCCCCCGGCACCAGTGTGCCCGCGCGTATTCATGGAGCTTTCGTCGATGATCACGAAGTACATCGGGTCGTCGCCGATTGGAAGTGTCGTGGTAAACCCAATTACGAGGACGGTATTGTCGACGATAACGTCAATAGTATTGCCGTACCCGGCCTCAGTTCAGAGGGTGAGGGCGAAGATAGTGAGAGCGATGTGCTCTACGACGAGGCCGTTGCGTTTGTGACGGATTCTCGTAAAGCCTCTATTTCTTCGGTGCAGCGAAAATTACGCATTGGTTATAATCGAGCTGCTCGCTTGGTTGAAACCATGGAAATGGCTGGGGTAGTTAGCGAAGCGGGACATAACGGCAGCCGAGAAGTTTTAGCGCCACCCCCGCCAAAGTAACTGGGTAGTTGAGCCCTTGGCCTCGTGCCCAAATTTGTGACTAATCCAATAATTATCGGGTTGATGCCGCGTGGAATCCATTGTCATCGATCGATCTCAGCCAGTGTGTTGCGAGCACGGTTGCGCATCGGTTAGGCCGCAAAAGGGGGCAGGTTACACAAATGGACAAGTACGCAGCGGTACCTCATTTACCTGATCTCGACAAAATCAAGGATTTGATCCGATCAAAGGTATAATTTCGGATCTCGCTAACAGTCCTCGTTTATCGCAAAGCTCAGTCTGAATAAACATGTTGGACTTTATTGGGCGCGACGAAACGATCCAAAGCAATAATTTTGTTACCAGGCTCAATAAATCAATAACAGATAGAATCGTTACAAGTGATTTATTGCGTTCTTAGTCTGTTAAAAATGCGTGCTTTTTTCACTAGCCTCGATACCGGTGAATAGCATTGTTCTTAGGTTCTGAAATTTTAGGTATGGTTATTTTGATTGTAGATATTGTTATTTTGATTCGGCGCTTGATATTCATTCGTATGAAAATCTTTTATCTCCTGAGTGCACTCGTAGTTTCAGTAATATGTTCCTTTGCCCACGCCCAAAATGATGCCTTTGGCGCACTTGACGATCAGCTGAAAAGGTACGAGAGCCTCTCTGGTCAATTCCAACAAACTTTGGTCGACCATCAAGGTTTATTGATACAGGAGTCCTCGGGTGAGTTTATGTTGAAACGCCCCGGATACTTTCGCTGGGATACCCGCGATCCTTTTCCGCAGTTACTGATATCAAATCTAAAAACTATTTGGCTTTACGATCCAGATTTGGAACAAGTCACTGTGCGCTCTTACCAGAATATGCTTGATCAGACGCCCAGTCTCCTGCTGGGAGGCAAGGCGGATGCTATTGCTGAGAAGTACCAAGTGGTTTTTTCGGAGCAGTCTTCCGAGCAGAGTCTGCATTTCATACTGACTCCCAAGTTCGATGATTCAACTTTTACCCAGTTACAGTTAATCTTTCACGAAGGTTTACTGGCAGTAATGATTTTGCGGGATAGTCTCGATCAGACCACGACCTTTCGTTTCTCTGAATTGACTCGCGACCCGCCGATTGATAGCGATGTATTTGAATTCACCCCTCCCGAGGGAGTGGATGTTCTGGTTGATGAATAGCCAACTATTCGATCGAGATTCCGAGCCTTACATGCCTCTCGCCGCTCGTTTGCGGCCAAACTCTCTCGATGACTATATCGGTCAGCAACATCTTCTTGGTCCAGGAAAACCCCTCAGACAAACCCTGCAGAGTGGACAAGTCCATTCGATGATTTTCTGGGGTCCCCCAGGAGTGGGGAAGACATCGTTGGCACAGTTAATAGCAAACTTATGCGATGCTCAATTCCTGAGAATCCCTGCCGTTATGGCCGGGGTCAAGGATATCCGGGCGGCTGTCCACCAAGCTGAGCTGGAACAACAGCAGGGCAGACGCACGATAGTATTTGTCGATGAGGTCCATCGCTTTAACAAAGTTCAGCAAGATGCCTTTCTGCCCTATGTAGAAAATGGCACGCTAACTTTTATTGGTGCCACAACAGAGAATCCTTCCTTTGAGTTAAATAACGCTCTGTTGTCTCGTTGTCGCATTTATGTTCTGCGCGCCTTGACCGAGCGGGATATTCAGCATCTTTTGCAGCGCGCGTTGGAGGATAAAGATTTTGGGCTGGGTCGCTTGGCCTTGCGTTGCGATCAGGAAGTGTTGCCTCTACTGGCTAAAATAGCTAATGGCGATGCCCGACGCGCGCTAAATTTGTTGGAAATTGCCAGTGATCTCGCTTCCGCAGGAGTGATTGATCGCGGCATCATTGAAGAAATTGCCCTTGGTGAAGTGCGCAAATTTGATAAAGGTGGTGATATCTTTTACGAGCAAATTTCCGCTTTGCACAAATCGGTCCGTGGATCTTCACCCGATGCTGCGCTCTATTGGTTGCTCAAAATGCTGGATGGCGGGTGCGATCCCTTGTACGTTGCTCGTCGGGTCGTACGCATGGCTGTAGAAGATGTTGGCAATGCCGATCCGAGAGCACTGCAACTGGCTTTAAATGCCTGGGAGGTCCAAGAGCGCTTAGGTAGTCCGGAAGGAGAGCTAGCCATTGCTCAAGCAGTTGTCTATCTAGCGGCTGCGCCAAAAAGTAACGCTGTATACAACGCTTATAAGTCAGCCAAGTCGGATGTATCTTCTCTAGAAGATTTTGCCGTTCCATTGCATTTATGCAATGCACCAACAAGCCTGATGAAGGAAATGGACTATGGTGCTGGCTATCGCTATGCTCATGATGAACCCGGAGCTTACGCCGCCGGGGAAAGCTATTTTCCCGAGGCGCTTGCGGATAAACGCTATTACTTTCCAGTTGATCGCGGTCTGGAACAGAGGATTCGCGAAAAGCTGGATCATTTTCGCCAGCGGGATGCACAGAGTGAACAGCAACGCTACGCTAACCGTCCTCAAAATAAAGTGAACAATAAATCAACTGAGAAATAGTATGCAATGGTTAGCGGTTGCGATAGGCGGTGCGCTGGGTGCGGTGATCCGTTACAGCTTGGTTCAGTTTTTCCCTCACCCCAATGGTGACTTTCCCTGGTCTACTTTCATTGCCAATTTGACTGGTTCGGTTTTGATTGGTTTTTGTTATGTATTAATTGTCGACAAGTTAATTATCCCCAGTTATTGGCGACCATTTGTTGTTGTTGGCATTTTGGGGGGGCTAACCACTTTTTCTACCTTTGCCCTGGATGCCTACTTAATTTGGCATTCGGGTAGTGTAAAAATGAGCGTATTTTATTTATTCAGCTCGGTGTTAACTTGTTTGGCGGCGGCGATAGGAAGTATCTATTTGGCTCAGAGAATATTTTGATGTTGAACACCGTCTCTTCGATTTAACCGACGACGTCATCAACGAAATGATCGTCGTCTATTTTCTTTATAACAACAGATTTTTCGCGCAGTACTTTACACTGACCGCAGCTGCATCGGTTTGCCACAAACGTAGGCTTTTTTCAGACGGTGTAGGGTATCTTTGGTCATTTTTGCAGGCAGATCAACAATGGTGTGATCCGTTTGAATATTAATGTGACCAATAAATTGACTGTCTAAATTGGCCTCGTTAGCAATGGCTCCGACGATATTTCCAGGTTTTACCCCATCTTTTCGGCCGATTTCCAGTCGATAGGATTCCATGTCGACGCTTTTCTTTTGTGGTGGTGAAGAGTCTCGGCGTTGATTGTGGTTTTTCTTGGTTTTTTCGTTGCTCGTTCTATCTCTCCGGGAGCTAGATTTAGACGATTCGAAGGTGTCTTCTTGAAAAGTGTCGCGGACAAAAAGTGGCGATTTCTGTTGAGCCATATAGGCTAGTGCAGCTGCCAATTTCACGGGATCGTGACTTTGTTCACGTTGAAAATCTGTAATGAACTGTAGGTAAGAGCTTAGATCTTGCTGTTCGAGTATTTTGATGAGTTCTTGAGAAAAACGATCCAGACGTTTTTGCTGAATAATGTCGGAACTGGGCAAGCTCATGGCTTCGATGGAGCTTTTGGTTGCGCGCTCAATGGCTTTTAGTAGACGCTGTTCTCGGTGAGTGACAAACAGAATAGCCGTTCCCTTGCGGCCCGCTCTTCCGGTACGACCGATACGATGAACATAGGATTCCGTATCCAGGGGAATATCGTAATTAATAACATGACTGATGCGTTTGATGTCCAAACCGCGAGCCACGACATCCGTGGCAACTAATAAATCGAATTTACCTTTTTTTAACTTATCAACGATCTGCTCGCGTTGCGATTGCTGGATATCTCCATTCAACGCCTGGCAGCGGTATCCTCGCGCTGAAAGTTTATCGGCCAGTTCTACAGTAGCGATTTTGGTGCGGACAAAAATGATAACGCCATCGTATTCCTCTACTTCTAGTATTCGAGCACAGGCTTCCAGTTTTTGTCCTTGACTGATCATTAAAAAACGTTGGTGAATAGTGCTGACAACGGAGGTTTTGTTTTCAATTTTTACGTGTACGGGGTCGTGGAGATAAGTATTGGCAACTTTGCGGATCTCGTTGGGCATAGTTGCAGAAAACAGAGCTATTTGTCGCTTTTCGGGAATGTGTTGCAGAATCCATTTGACGTCATCGAGAAAACCCATGTGCAGCATTTCATCGGCTTCGTCTAGTACTAATGTGTGCAGTTGATCGAGAATGAGAGACTTTCGTCTAATGTGATCCATGACGCGGCCGGGTGTCCCAACAACGATCTGAACACCGCGCTTCAGTTGCTTCAGTTGGTTGCTGTAGGATTGACCACCATAAATGGGTAACACTTGGCAACCGACGTTGCGCGAGTAGCGTTGAAAGGCTTCCGCTACTTGAATGGCCAGTTCTCGAGTGGGTGTTAGTATTAATGCCTGTGGTAGCTTTTGATCGGATTTCAGGTTGGCCAGTATTGGCAAGGCGAAAGCTGCCGTTTTTCCTGTGCCCGTCTGTGCTTGACCCAAAAAATCCCGACCGGAAAGTAACAGCGGAATACTTTTAGCTTGTATCGGGGAAGGTTTTTCGTAGCCAAGTTCCTCTATGGTGCTCAGCAAGGTGTCGGGCAAACCAAGTTCGGTGAATCCTGGGTCCTGGGGGAGAGAGTTATTTAAAGTCATAGTTTCCAGAAGAGAGGCCTGCAAATTGAGGCCTTGAGGGGTAAATTAGATCAGTGTAACAGTTTACGCTGATCGAGGTTGGGAATACTCCAGGATTGTATGAATTAGTTGGATGAATTTCGATTATGTCGTTATTCGTTCGAATGCCATTTTTTAGACGGGCGATAGCAATACTAAGGTTTGTTATTAGAATTCAGCTGCTTGTTGCAACTTCTCCTCTTTTCCCCCGCTGAAATAGTCACTTGATGATTTTTCTGGCTAACTGTGGCGACCTCCGTGAGGTTGGTGCGTGTAGCACTTATGGAAACAGCCCTTCAAATTCTACTGGGATAGCGTTTAAATCAAAAAAATTATCCGACTAATACTGTTTGCATGCAGTGGATTTGTGCTATTACACTTAGCCGTATCGTCGGCTGGCAGCTTGTCTTTACTATACTAACTGAATTAATAGCCAAATCGACTGTCGCCAACGATGCTTAATCCTATAAAGTGATAGAGTTTTTATCGACATCGTCACTTTTACATATTCGCAGAGAGTTCCTTCATGTCCTTAAGTTGCCGTCATTTCTTCTTATTATTGTGGCTAAGTTGTATTTTTTTGATGGTCACCGCATTGTACATGCAATATTTTTTAGACCTTGTGCCGTGCGCACTGTGCATGACTCAGCGAGTTTTTGTCATTGCAGTCGGCATTGTCGCTCTCGTCGCCTGGCTGCATCAGGCTACCCCGGTAGGAATAAAGATTTATGCGGTTGTCGGCGCTCTAATGGCGATTATTGGTGGCGGTTTTTCCCTGAGACATCTGTGGCTACAAAGCCTCCCAGAAGAGTTGGTTCCCGCCTGTGGTCCAAGTTTGAGTTACTTGTTGGAAACTTTCCCGATTTTAGAGGCTCTAAAGTTGCTCTTACAAGGTGATGGGAGCTGTGCTGAAAGTCTGTGGGCATTTATCGGGATCACTATTCCCGGGTGGACGTTAGTCGCCTTCGCCGGTTTATTATCGATAAATTGTTGGATTGTTTACAAAAGCTCTAACTCGTAGGTGATATTGTTCTCAGTCATTAATAGCGTCGGGATTTAGCCGCTGAGCTTATGAAACTACCGGTGATTTTTCTGATGGGCCCCACAGCCTCTGGTAAGACAGCGCTTGCTATTGCTCTTTGCGAACGTTTGCCTTTGGAAATTGTCAGTGTTGACTCCGCAATGGTTTATTGTGGCATGGATATTGGCACAGCCAAACCCGATGCGACAACGTTGCGGGCAGCGCCTCATCGATTGATTGATATCCGCGATCCGGCTGAAGTTTACTCTGTGGCAGATTTTTGTGAGGACGCCAGGCGCGAAATTGACGCCATCCACAAACAGGGGCGCGTGCCGTTGTTGGTGGGAGGCTCGATGATGTATTTTAAGTCGCTACTAAATGGCCTGGCCGACATGCCGCCCGCTAACGCAGAGATTCGTGCTGCTATCGAGGCAGAGGCCAAGGCCCACGGTTGGCCAACTATGCATCGACAATTAATGACGGTAGATCCAGAGTCCGCCAGGCAGCTGCATCCGCGTAATTCGCAGCGGATTACGCGCGCGCTAGAGGTGTATCGCCAGTCGGGTAAAGCTATGACGTATTGGCGTCAGAAACAAAATCCGGACCAACAACTGGACAATTACTTTAAAGTAATCCAATTGGCGCTATTCCCAGAGTGTCGTCGCCAACTGCACTGCAAAATTGGACAGCGTTTTCAGCAAATGTTGAATCGGGGTTTCATCGACGAAGTTCGAGAATTGCGCCAGCGTTCGGATATTCATTTAGAATTACCATCCATGCGTTGTGTGGGTTATCGACAAGTATGGCAATATCTCGACGATCTTGAAGGTCAAACTCCGGCAGTAACTGAAGCTCATCTGTTTGAGAGAGCGGCGGCGGCCACTCGACAATTGGCCAAGCGTCAGATTACTTGGCTTAAAACCTGGGAGGTGAACCAAAAAATCTCGTCAGATCTCGGCCACTGTGAAAAAAATATCGAGAAAACATTGAAGTTCCTAACATCAGAATCCATTATAATCAAACAAGTTGTTAAACACTGAATTCCAAAAGCCTCACAATTAGTCGAGGTTGAAGTTCAACTATGCTTTTTATTGGCATGCAGTTGTTGCCAACAATACACCCACAGCCTAAGGAGAAAGTCCCATGTCAAAAGGGCACAATCTACAAGACCCTTATCTAAATATATTGCGCAAAGAGCGTATCCCCGTCTCTATATATCTAGTTAACGGTATCAAGCTACAGGGACAGATTGAATCTTTTGATCAGTTTGTTGTTTTATTGAAAAATACGGTCAGTCAGATGGTGTATAAACATGCCATCTCGACGGTAGTTCCATCTCGCGCAGTCCGCGTACCACTGGTGAATCTTGATGAGGTTTCCGAAGATCAATAATCGATTCTCGCCCCTAAAACGAGCCGCAATCTTTCAAGGTGCTTTGATTGTTTTTTGACCGGCCTGAATCTGGTGAATTAGCCGTCCTAGTTCATCTAAGCCTCTCTGGTAGTCACGAGTCCAATCACTCAGGTGAATTCGAAGAGCTCGCAGTTTCTGCGCAAGTTAACCCTGTGGTGTTGGTAGAAGGTCGTCGCTATAAGCCCGACCCTACTTACTTTATAGGAAGTGGCAAACTCCGAGAAGTCTGCGATCACGTAGAGAGTTACCAAGCTGATGTCGTCATCTTCAATCACAGATTGTCACCCAGCCAGGAGAGAAATCTTGAGCAACAGCTCCAGTGCCGAGTTTTGGACAGGACAGGACTCATCTTGGACATTTTTGCTCAGCGAGCACGGACTCACGAGGGTAAACTACAAGTGGAGCTGGCTCAGTTAGAGCACATTTCCACACGCCTAGTCAGGGGATGGACTCACCTCGAGCGGCAGAAGGGCGGTATTGGCTTGCGCGGTCCGGGCGAAACTCAACTAGAGACCGACCGACGTCTGCTCAGGGCACGTATTGCCACGATACAATCACGCTTAGAAAAAGTGCGAAAACAGCGTCAGCATGGTCGTCGCCTTCGAAAGAGATCATCCATGCCGACCATTTCTCTGGTAGGCTACACCAATTCAGGAAAATCGACGCTTTTCAATCGGCTAACTCGATCGAATGTATACGTCAAGGATCAACTCTTTGCGACGCTTGATCCTACTATGCGTCGCATCCAATTAAAGACAGCTGGTCCGGCGACTCTCGCGGATACAGTTGGTTTTATTAGCCACTTGCCTCATCAGTTGGTTGAAGCTTTCAGAGCGACCTTGGAAGAGGCCTCGCACTCTTCACTGCTATTACACGTCATCGATAGTGCTTCCAAGGAGCGCTCACACAACATTGAACAAGTCGAGCAAGTGTTGGCCGAAATCGATGCCATGAGCTTGCCGCACATCAAAGTCTACAATAAGCTTGATTTGCTTCCCGAGCAGCGCCCCCGTATCGATCGCAATGAAACTGGACAGCCGGTTGCCGTATGGTTGTCGGCAAAAACCGGCGAAGGTGTCGATCTGCTACTGCAGGCACTTACTGAACGCTTGGCGGGTGAGATCGTTTCTGGATGTTTGCGTATGGATCAGCGATCATCCCGCCTAAGAGCAAAGTTGTATGACTTGTCGGCAGTTAAGAAAGAAAATTATACCGAAGACGGTAGTAGCAAACTCTCATTTGCTCTCTCAAAAACTATCTGGGAACGTCTGCTCAGCACCGAGTCCATAAATGAGCAGAGCTTGCAATGGATAAGCTCTACCCCAACATTGGAAGACAATAGACCGGACCTTTAACAATAATCTGATTAATTCATCAATGAATTAATCTTTGTTCTTCTTACATTTTAAATTATTTAACGTAATTAAAAATGGTGGCGCTTTCCTGTGACGCAGGAATTTCTGAATTGATTTAAAATTCTTTAGAAAGAAACCTAGATTTATACCGAACAGTTACTGTAAATTTCGTTACAATTTTGGCTAGTACCATTTCATTTTAACTCTGGAGAAACCTTATGGCCTGGAACCAACCGGGTAACGATAATCAAGACGCCTGGGGCGGACGCAAAAAAAACGATGGTCCCCCCGATCTTGACGAGACTTTAAAAAAGTTTCAAAACAAAATAAATGCCATGTTTGGAGGCAAAGGTGGTGGTGGCCAAAATGGCTCATCGGGCAGTGCTGGTTTTTCACCAGTAGCTGTTGGGGTGGGACTGCTAGTCGCTCTACTTATTTATCTTGCACTTGGTGTTTATCAAGTGGACGAAAAACAACAAGCTGTGGTTTTACGGTTGGGTAAATTTCACTCCATCGTTGGTCCTGGTCTACACTGGAATCCAAAGCTGATTGATCGGGTTACACCGGTTAATATCACAGAGGAACGCCAGTATCGCACCGGAGGCTTGATGCTCACTGAAGATGAAAGCATTGTAGAACTTCCAGTAACGGTCCAGTACAACATCGCGGATATCAAATCCTTTGTACTAAATGTAAGAAATCCGGAATCCAGCTTGCAACAGGCGACGGATAGCGCCCTGAGACACGTAGTCGGCTCGACGGAACTGAATCAAGTGCTATCGGAAGGGCG
>JBLIHY010000077.1:0-10556 GCA_047634655.1 Cellvibrionaceae bacterium | reverse complement strand
TCATCCCTGCGACAGGCTCATCCACCAACAGTACGCGCGGACCGGCGGCGAGCAGCATACCGATTTCCAACCACTGTTTTTGGCCGTGAGATAGGACTCCAGCCAGAACATTATACTGCTGAGTCAAGCCAATAATCGCTAGTATTTCCGCAATTCGATACTGTTGCTCACTGTTAAGCTTTGCCAGCAAGGTAGACAGTATGGGTTTTAACGGCCAACTCCAAGTTAGCATAAACATCCAGCGCTTCGAATACGCTGGGTTTCTGAAATTTTCGACCAATCCCAAGACGAGCCGCCGCCGATTCTGATTTATTCAATAAATTGATGGTCTGCCCGAAATAGGCCGCGCCAGAGTCACAGCGCGTTTTGCCAGTAATAACATCCATAAACGTGGTTTTCCCCGCACCATTTGCTCCTATGATGCAACGTAATTCGCCCTCGTTAATGTATAAATTCAGATCGTTAAGCGCTTTAAAACCGTCAAAGCTAACCGACAATCCCTCGACGTAAAGGATAATATCTTTGTCGACATTGACTCTGAACTGATCTTCACTTTGTAAAAATGACCAGACTTTATCTCGACGCCAAAACTTCCGGGTATCATTCAGAGTGACCATCAGGTTGCAACCGTTTCATCAACTTTACCGGTAGGATCGCGATATTTGTTGACTAGTCCAACAATACCCTTGGGGAGAAAAATGGTTACCAATACAAATAGCCCTCCAAGTGCAAACAACCAAGCCTCGGGGAAAATAGCCGTAAGTCGAGTTTTAGCAAAATTCACCAAAATAGCGCCGGCAATTGCTCCATATAAAGTACCGCCCCCCACTGCTACCCAAACCACCACTTCAATCGAGTTCAGAGGAGCAAATTCACTAGGGTTGATAATGCCCACCTGGGGGACGTAAAGAGCACCAGCGATTCCCGCCAGCACGGCGGGATAAACAAATAAACAAACTTTATAATCCTCCGTAACGTAACCAAGGAAACGCGTTCGCGCTTCGGCATCCCGAATAGAAATGATGACGTTGCCGAACTTTAATTACAAAATCCAGCGGCTCAACATATAGGCGATGGTCAGAATCAGCGCTGAAATAACGAACAGACTGATCCGCGTGGTATTTGCCTGCAGATCAAAGCCAAGGATATCCTTAAAGTCGGTCAAGCCATTGTTGCCACCGAATCCCATTTCGTTTCTGAAAAAAGCCAGCAATAAGGCATAGGTTAGAACTTGGGTCATAATTGACAAATAAACCCCGGTAACACGGGAGCGAAAGGCCAGCCAACCAAAAACAAAGGCCAGCAGTCCGGGTGCCAGGAGCACCATCAGTGCGGCAAACCAGAATTGATCGAATCCATACCAGAACCAAGGCAATTCCTGCAAATCGAGAAACACCATAAAATCTGGCAACACAGGATGGCCGTAAACCCCACGCTCACCAATTTGGTGCATGAGATACATACCCATGCCATAAACCCCGAGAGCGAAGAATGCACCGTGGCCCAAACTCAATATTCCACAGTATCCCCAGATAATATCGACCGAAAGCGCCAACAGGGCATAACACAAATATTTACCCCGCAGAGTGACGGCATAGGTACTGAAGTGTAGAGGTGAATTTTCAGGGATGAGGAGATTACCGACGACCACAAACAAAGTAATGACTGCCAACAACCCGAGAAATATCTGGCTACCGCGATCTGAAAACAGGGTGGCTCGGCGGTGATGCAGGTTCACTCAGCTGCCCTCCCCTTTTGCGGAAATAGACCGCGAGGTCTTTTTTGAATGAATAGGATAATATCTACTAGAACGATAATATTGGCCAGTACAGCGCCGGTTTTAGGCTCCAAAAATTTATTGAGCACTCCCAGTGAAAAACCTCCGACCAGTGTTCCCCAGAGATTACCCACGCCGCCAAAAACGACCACCATAAAGGAATCGATGATATAAGATTGCCCCAGATTCGGACCCACGTTGGTGATCTGACTCAAAGCCACCCCCGCTAACCCGGCAATGCCCGACCCTAAACCAAAAGTCAGTGCGTCCACCCACTCGGTCCGTATACCCATAGATTTAGCCATGTCGCGAAACTGCGCGAACTTGTAGACCGAGGGAAGTTTTTTTCAAAATCAGCTGTAATAGAACAAAAACCAGAAGGGCAAAAAATAAAATGTACAAGCGATTATAAGTAATTGAAAAAACTGGATTTATTTCCAGAGCCCCACTCATGAATTCGGGAGTAATCACTTGTCGATTCAAGGGTGAAAAGATACTACGCACCAGCTGCTGTAGGATCAAACTAATCCCAACAGTCGCCAGTAGCGTTTCCAGGGGACACCCTTTCAAAAACTGTATAGCGCCTCTCTCAACAAGTATGCTGAAAAGGCCAGACACCAAGAAGGCGGCTGGAATAGAAATAAAGATAGAAAGAGCAATATTTTCGGGCATCAAGAGCTGAACCACGTAAGTGGTATAAGCCCCGAGCATAATCATTTCGCCGTGGGCCATATTAATCACGCCCATAACACCAAAGGTAATGGCGAGCCCCGCGGCCACCAGCAACAAGACAGAACCCAGACTCAAGCCAAAAAATAGTGTTTCGAGATATCCGTAAAACTCTACTTTTGATTCAATGTTGTCCAGCGCCCTGGTTGCCGCACCTCTTACAAGGGGACTATTAGTTGTTTCGACGAGCACTTCGAGACGATTGCGTACGATTGGTTCTAGATTACCATCCAGCAAATTAATTGCCGCGAGCTTTGCTTTGTCGTCACCAGATTGTAAATCTGGCAATAGCCAGCGCAGTATTTATCGCTTGCAGAATAGCGCTATTTTTTTTGATTTTACAGCTTCCAGTAGCGCAATATTATCGGGATTTAAATTTTCAGTAATCTCCGCCACCGCAGACTTACGTATGGGAACTTGTTTAGAAAAGAGGTTTAAGCGCGCGATAACTGTGCGCAATTGACTGCGAAGTTTGTTATTTTTCCGCACTTTGCGAATAGCTTTTTTTTCAACGCTATCCAGGGACGCAAGTGTTGTATAGTCGAAGAGCTGGTAGTCCTTTGAGTCCGCTTGCTTCTTTGCGCTAACGACTTGTCGATTATCTTTTCGATAATACAAATCTCCCTCTAACAATACTTTCAGCAGAGGCAGAATCGTTTCATCACCGAGCGCCGGCAATTCAGTTACGGAATTGGAGAGATCGCGCAAGTTGCGGCGCTAACGGTCAACAAAAGAAAGCCGCTGAGCAAGAAGACATGCAGAAGGGATTTAATCAATTGGGATGGCAATAACATCGTGTTCACACTTGCGACGAGAGAGGCGCTAGGCCTCTCTCTTTACAGATATGAAAAGGGGTTAGTAGTTCTGACCGGAACAGGTCTTAGTTTCGGTATTGTAATTGCCGCAGTTAATTTTGGGATCCCGCCAATCGGCAATAATTTTGGCACTCTCAGGCAAGTGGTCGGTCCACGCGTCGCCGGGAACTTCGCTATCTGTTGACCAGACGGTTTCAAACTGACCGTCTTCCTGGATTTCACCAATCAAAACCGGTTTGGTGAAGTGGTGGTTGGAGAGCACTTCGGCAGTACCACCTGTCAAATTAGGGATTTCAATACCATACATGGCTGTACGCACTTTATCGACGTCCGTAGTGCCAGCTTTATCAACAGCTTTCATCCAGGCATTGAAGCCGATGTAAGTGGCTTCCATTGGATCATTAGTGACGCGATCGTCGTCACCGACAAAAGCCTTCCATTTTGCAATGAACTCGTCGTTGATATCGGCTTCGGCGCTTTGGAAGTAATTCCAGGCTGCCAAGTGGCCCCATAGAGGAGCGGTGTCAAAACCGGACAACTCCTCTTCGCCAATCGAAAATGCCACAACGGGAATATCCTCGGCGGAAACACCTTGGTTATCCAGTTCCTTGTAAAAGGGGACATTGGCATCGCCGTTAATGGTAGACACAACAGCGGTTTTCTTACCCTCACTACCAAACTTATTAATAGAGGAAACAATACCCTGCCAATCAGAGTGACCAAAGGGCGTATAATTGACCACAATATCGCTTTGAGCCACGCCTTTGGACTTCAGATAAGCTTCGAGAATTTTATTGGTCGTCCGCGGGTAGACATAATCCGTACCCGCCAACACCCAGCGCTTTACGGCTAAATCGTTCATTAAATAGTCAACCGCGGGAATTGCTTGCTGGTTGGGAGCGGCCCCGGTGTAAAAAACATTCTTGGAGGATTCCTCGCCTTCGTATTGAACCGGATAAAATAGCAGACCATTCAGCTCTTCGAGCACCGGCAAAACCGATTTACGGGATACCGAGGTCCAGCAACCAAAAATCACATCCACCTTTTCCTGAGATAATAATTCACGGGTTTTTTCCGCGAACAGTGGCCAGTTAGAGGCGGGATCAACGACGACGGCTTCTAATTTTTTACCTAACAGCCCCCCATTTTTGTTCTGCTCCTCGATCATCATCAGGACAGTGTCCTTCAGCGTCGTCTCACTGATCGCCATGGTTCCGGACAGTGAGTGGAGAACCCCAACTTTAATGGTCTCTGCGGCTGTTGCCAGCGACGCCGCAAAAAAGAGCATGCGGATTGTTATGATTTTCTCTTCGTAGTTAGCGTGTAGATGTTAGCAAGAAAGCAGAAAAGTAATCGGCGCCCAAATGGTCCGAGGGAAATCATCCTGGATTTCCCTCGTTCTTACTATTGGAAGTAATTAGTAGTAATTTAAAATCTTTCGACAAGCTCTGTGCTGTCGACTGCGGCTTGGAGCCGACGCAAAACGTAGCGATTATGACCGTTTTTATATGATTCCGTGTTGGCTCAATTAAACTCGATTGCAAAAGATTTATAAGTGAGCGACAAACTTTCACGCCTTATTTATCCAAATCGTCAAACTTATTTTTACCTTTACGACATTGGCAATAAATAAGCTAAGAAATTGCGCAGTTGTCGAATTAACTTTCTGGAATCGGGTTACTTAAAAAGTATAACTTTTAAAATTTGAACTCTACCAGAGTTTAAGTGGAAAATTTTATAAAAAATGTTTTTTTATATCTTCACACCAGCAGGCGATGCGCTGTTCCGATAGTTCGAACTGATTTTCATCGTCCAGTGCCAAACCAACAAATTGCGACTTATCGGCGGTCAACGCTTGTGATTCGCTAAAAACATAGCCTGAATTAGGCCAGTAGCCAACAATTTTTGCTCCTTTGAGCAGGAGTTTATTGTGTAAATAACCCATGGCGTCGAGAAACCAGTCGGGATAACCTATTTGGTCGCCCTGACCGTAGAGAGCAACCACTTTGGCAGATAGATCGATATCATCAATCGCTTCCCATACGGCCTCCCAATCCTCCTGAAGCTCTCCATAATCCCAGGTGGGGATGCCGAAAATCAGATTTTGGTAGTGGCGAATAGTTTCAATGGGGGCATCGGCAATGTTATGCACATCAAGCTGATCTTTAGTGAAGTAACGCTGAATTTTTTCCGCGGTCATTTCCGTGTAACAAGTTGAAGAGCCGTAAAAAAGACCAATAGATGTAGACTTCATAAAAATTCTTTCTCTTCTAATAGAGGGCGGGGAAGCAGGGTTACTGCGCACCGGAAAAACCCTGCTGTCGCCAGGCTTCATAAACTAATACGGATACCGCGTTTGACAGATTCATACTGCGGCTGTTGGGCTGCATAGGGATACGAAGCACTGAATTTATACGGCTGTTCTGTCGTATTTCACTCGATAGACCGCGAGTTTCCGGACCAAAAATCAGATAATCTCCCTCGGCAAAAGCGACCGAAGCGTAGGATTGTTGACCCTTGGTACTGATAGCAAACAAGCGCCCCGACGATTGCTGACTCAAAAAATCTGGCCAATCCTGATAAGTAATAATTGATACCCATTCGCGGTAGTCGAGACCCGCTCGGCGCAGACGTTTGTCATCCAGCTCAAAGCCAAACGGTTTCACCAAATGCAAGCGGCACCCAGTGTTCGCCGCAAGGCGAATAATATTGCCCGTGTTCGGAGGAATTTCAGGTTCTATCAAGACGAGATTAAACATAGGTTTAAAGCATATGGTAAAGTAGTTGTGTGATTATATATAATTTTTCATCAATCTCGAACATTAGTATCTGCTCGGGGGCTTTTAGGTAATTACGCGTGCAGCTTAGAGAAAATATTAAGAACTCCCGCCGCTGGACCATAAAAATTGGTAGCTCTCTGCTAACCAATGAAGGGCGCGGCCTCGACATACCAGCCATCCAGTGCTGGGTGAAACAAATTGCGCAATTGCACCAGCAGGGACGCGAATTTGTTTTAGTATCTTCAGGTGCGGTGGCGGCGGGCATGTCCCGTTTGGGATGGACCCAGCGACCGTCGTCGGTTCACGAATTGCAAGCAGCTGCAGCCGTCGGACAAATGGGCTTGATTCAAGCCTATGAGCAGGCATTTCAACGATATCACTTACAGACCGCCCAAGTTCTGGTTGACCACGACGATTTATCCAATCGCGAACGCTATCTCAATGCCCGCGCCACCTTGAAAACACTACTGAAACTGGGCGTCATTCCCGTCGTTAACGAAAACGATACGGTGGTGACCGATGAGATACGCTTCGGGGATAACGATACACTGGCCGCTCTGGTTTCCAATTTGATCGAGGCGGATGTCTTGGTTCTATTGACCGATCAGAACGGTATGTACGACGCCGACCCTCGCAAAAGTGAGACGGCGAAACTGATTGAGCGCACATCGGCAAATGACCCATCGCTGGATACCATGGCAGCGGATGGTGGTTCCATGGGCCGCGGCGGTATGATTACAAAAGTTCGCGCCGCGCGACTGGCCGCGCGCTCGGGAACTAATACCATCATTGCCAATGGCTCTAAAGCGTCGGTCATTACCCGGCTGGCCGAGGGCCAAGTGCTGGGAACCCTGTTGTTTACCGATCAGCAACCTCAAGCGGCGCGCAAACGTTGGCTGGCGGGGCAACTACAATGTCGTGGAGAATTAATTCTGGACGATGGCGCGAGCAGCGTGCTCAGACAATCCGGTCGAAGCCTTTTATCCGTGGGTGTTCAAGCGGTTAGAGGCCAGTTTACTCGAGGCGATTTGGTGGTCTGCAAAGATCAGCAGGGAAACGAAATAGCACGCGGTCTGGTCAATTACAATCACCGGGAAGTACAATTGCTAAAAGGTAAATCCAGCGGTGCCATCGAATCTTTACTGGGATATAAGAATGAAGAAGAAGTTATCCATCGCGACAACTTGGTGCTGGTAAGTTGAACATCATAAAACCACATCTGCTGGCGATGTCGGCTTACCAACCTCCCCTGGAGAAACGCGACGCACGAAAAGATCTGTTACTGGATTTCAACGAGCGCACCATTCCGATCAGCGATACCATTGTCGAGGCTTTACAAACCTTTATAAGCCAGGGGCGTTTACAACAATACCCTGCCTATGGAGGAATCGTCGGGCGTCTGGCGGAGTACGCGGGTGTAAGTTCCAATAAACTAATGATTACCAACGGATCCGATCAAGGCATTGATTTGATTTTTCGAGCCGTTGCCAAAGCCAATGCCGAGGCAATTATTCCGGGACCGGCCTTCGCTATTTACCGCCAGTGCGCCAAGGTTGAGCGCATGGCTCTGATCGAACCGCTGTACACCCGCGAAAATGGCTATCCACTGGCAGAGGTCTTGCAGGCTATCGGTGAAAACACAGCTATTGTGGTCATCTCCAACCCCAACAACCCCAGCGGTACATCGGTGGCGAATGACGACATCAAAACCATCGCCAAAGCCGCGCCGAACGCGGCCATTCTGGTAGACGAATGCTATTACGAGTACAGCCAGAATACCTGCGTTGAATTATTAACTACCTGCCAAAATCTTTTTATCACGCGAACCTTTTCCAAGACCTGGGGTATTCCCTCGCTGCGTTTTGGTTACCTGATGGCGGCGGCAGAAAACATCAAAGCCTTACTCAACGTGCGTGGGCCCTATGACATTAACCAGCTCGCCGTGGTGGCTGCCAATGCCGCCCTGGATAACCCTGACTACACTCGGGAATATGTCAAAGAAGTGATGCAAGTATCGAAGCCACTACTGGAACAATGGTTGTCGCAAAAAAATATAAGCTTCTGGCCCAGTCAGGCTAATTATCTTTGGACTTTCCCGGAAAATGCAGAGGCCATCGCCGACCATCTCGCCGCAGAAGGCATTCTGGTGCGGCCAAAAGCCTACGAGCAAACCCTGGGCTTAAGAATTACCGTCGGCACTCAAGTTCAAATGCAACGGCTGCTGGAAGTCTGGGAGAAATTTACAGGATAAGCTTGGGTGTTTATTCTCTCAGCCAAAGAAAAATAGCCTCGTTATTAATCCGGTATATTCGATGTATACGCTGCTCAGCTTAAACTCCCCAAGAATTTAGGCGATTTTCTTGCTCATCATTGATATTTAACACGCTCCTGTCTCCTAAACTACTCTGCGAAAAATTGGAATTTATCCGATGAGTTCTATATTGAAGCCATTGAGGCATTTATTGAGTCTATAAATATATTACTCAAATACATCGATGGATAGATTTTTACCCACTTAATCTTTGAAAGTACGATTTTCAGCTTTCGCTTATAGCGACACAGTAAATCGCTGTAGCGACGGAATTTTTGCTAAGTAAACCAGATCTTCCGGCCGATCGATATCGGGCAAGGGTTGCAGCGTCATTACCGTCAGAGATAGCTGGCAGAGGATTGATAGGGTTTGTTCAAAGACGCAAGACTCGCCCCACGAAATATTTTGAAAAAGCACCGCAAAATATTCTTTAACGGCCAATAAAACATAGCCTCCGTCCAATGCGGGAATGATGACCGCATCGTAGTTACCCAAACTCTGGCATACCTGGTCGAGTGTTTCTTCATTAATAAAGGGGCAATCGGTGCCCACCAGAATAACGCCGCGGTGATGTTGTAACTCTCTCTCTACGGCATATGCCATTCTTGCACCCAAATCATTGCCCTGTTGCCGACGAATCGGTAGGGACTGCCACTGAGGCAGTGATTTGTAAAAAATATTGCGATCACCGGATAACCAGAGCGTTGATGGACAGATATTATTTTTATAAAAATAACTGAGTTGTTGATTTAACAATGCGGTGTGTAACTCAACCGAGAACGATGTCGAAAGGTCTGGTTGCATTCGAGTTTTCACTAGGCCCAACTGTGGCGTCTTAGTAAATATCGATAGTTTGATATCGGGATAGCAATGCATAAGAATATTTTGTACGACCCTCTCCGACTCTTTTAAAGCTGGATCATAAACAGTCTTTTAAAACTCCCACTTATCGTTAGCGAGCTGAAAACGGCTTAGCCAACCAATAATAAGCGGGTATTTAATTTGATGTTAAACCCAGTACTTTATTTAAGTTGCGTAGAGCAACTGGGGCCTATTTAACGGTAGTCGTGAAGACGGTTAGCGATAACTTTCGTCAACCAGCGAAAATATCGCCTAATCCAGCATATCCCGATAGATGGATGGAACATTGAGATCAATTGCTTTCCCATAGCCCGGGACAGCTACTTTATCTTCGCTGAGATCAATATCTATGTCATCCAACATATCTTCGCCAAATTTATAAATCACCTGACAATCGCCGTTTAAGTGGCGCTGGTGGTAGCCCTCCGCCCTCTCCTGAACAACTTGATTTTTATGTTGGTAGGCGGTGATGGCCGCCGCTCCATGGCGGTTTTTCAGCATGCGCTGAGCAATGTCGGGGGATAATACGCAGGCGGTGGCATTGTTGCCGCCGAAGCCCTTGGAATTGAGAAAGGCAACATCCAGAGGCTGTTCCATTTGGCGATCACTGGTGGAAATAGAGAGTCGATTTTGCAGAACATCGTCAGCCACGCGATCAATGGTTCTAATTCCCGGAAGAATCCCTTGCGCAAAAACTCCCAGGGTATTGACCAACTGATCTCCACTGGCCGGCGCCAGCGAGTGGCCGACAAAAGCCTTGATGGCGACAATGGGCCAGTCGCTGATACCGAAGGCCGCGGCCACTCGGTCCAGTATCTGGGATTCCGTTACTCGGTTTTGCGGTGTACTCGAGCCGTGAGCCTGAACAAAGCTACGTTGGCGAATGGATTGTTCGCCCAAAAGTGAGCGGGCAGAAGCCACCGCTTGGGCGAAGCTCAGATAGTTACCTGGCCCCGGAGCAGAAATGGATTTTTTAAAGCCGTCGGCATTAACGAAAACGTCGTTGACAGCACCGTAAACACTAGCGCCCAATTCCAGGGCCAACTGATCGTCCATCAGAACGACGTGTTGGGTCGATTCGCCAATAACAAAACCACAGTTTTCACCGAAAGGACGACTGGCTCGGCGTAAATCCGTCTCTCCACCATCCAGATCCTTCAGTTTTTTTGTCGTCGCCAGGGCTCCCATCGCGGCGTAACCTTCGATGATCTCGGGAAGAATCGGAGCCTCGCTGCTACTGACCATCACCACTCGACGGCGACCGGTGCGAATATCGTCGACAC
>JBLIHY010000076.1:0-10927 GCA_047634655.1 Cellvibrionaceae bacterium | reverse complement strand
TTATTGCCCATCTTATTTTCCCTGCTAGCCTTAAATGGTTGTGCCAGCCATTACAAGGACCATAAATCCAACAGTCGCATCCCCAACGAGGGAATGATCCATATTAAAAGTGCCCATTCCGTTAGCATTACCACCGACAAATTGGAAAGTGCACTATTGAAGAAAAAGGTAACCGTTTTTAATCGCATCGACCACGCCACGGGGGCAAAAAAGGTCGGGCAATCGCTGAGACCAACCGAGCTGATCATCTTTGGCAATCCCAACATTGGTACGGTGTTAATGCGATGTGTTCAATCTGTTGCCATCGACCTTCCACAGAAAATGTTGATCTGGGAGGATAGCTCTGGAGATGTCTGGCTATCCTACAACCATCCCCGCTATCTGGCAGAGCGCCATAGAATGAACAACTGCCGAGAACCTTTGAAAAAAGTGGCCGGCGCGCTGAAAAACTTTGCGGTTCTAGTCACTCGTCCATAGAGTATGCAATTGTTGGCATTTTACTGATCGATGTAGCACTAAGGCGACTTGCTGCACCACAAGTTAACAAATGGGTACTAGAAGCAGATATATCCCTAGATCGACCCATTTACACCCATATTTTTTGAATACCAATGAGAGCGACACGCCCCCCAAGGGAATCGTGCGTAAAGAATATAAAAAGCTTTTTTCAAGGATGATCAGTTACTTTCTGCAAACTTTACAGACCGGATGATTATGGCTGGTTCCAGCTTATTAATGCTTCTCGATGATATCGCTACTTTACTCGACGACGTTAGCACGCTGACACAAGCAGCCGCTAAAAAAACCGTTGGCGTAATCAGTGACGATCTCGCTATAAACGCCGAAAAGGTGACGGGAGTCAAAGTAAGTCGAGAGCTTCTGGTAGTCTGGGCTGTCGCTAAGGGTTCATTTAAAAACAAATGCTTTCTGGTTCCCGCCGCACTATTAATCAGCGTCTTTATCCCCTGGCTAATTGTGCCTTTGTTGATCGCGGGAGGAATATTTCTTTGTTTCGAAGGTTTTGAAAAGGTCTGGCACCACGTTTTTCACAAAAAAGAACGGGAAGAGCGCCATCAAGTTTTAATTGAAGCCATAGTGGATGAATCAACCGATATAGTGTCCTTTGAGAAACAGAAGATTAAAGGCGCTATCCGAACCGATCTCATTCTCTCTGGAGAAATCATTGTCATTACTCTGGGAGTCGTCAGTGGGGAACCGCTAATGACTCAGATTATCGTCTTGTCGGTAATTTCAATCGTTATCACCATCGGCGTTTACAGTTTAGTCGCCGCCATTCTAAAGCTGGACGACGGCGGCCTTTACCTCAGCCGTCAATCCAATGCACTGATAAGCTATCTGGGCCGCAAAATTGTTCATCTGGCTCCTTGGCTTATGAAAGCATTGTCCTTAGTCGGAACCCTGGCCATGTTTCTGGTGGGCGGCGGAATTATTTCCCATAACCTGGAAAGTATTCATCACTTACGTGAGGAATTGATCCATCTAATAGCGGGCTTTAGCGGTCCTGGATCGTTGCTTTTTAATCTGCTGATCGGAGTTTTGATAGGTTTCTTGGCGCTGTGCTTAGTAAGTCTTTATTCAAAAATTTTTACGAAAAAAGCCGTCTAAAATCGGCGGTACTTTTCAGCACTTTTACATAGATACGTTTTGCTCAATTTTTGCGAGAGATATTTCTTGGTTGATATCAATTTGTTCAAACTCCAGACTCGAAATAAATTCGTTTAAAATCTCAGCATTGGCGCTAAAGTAAATTTGTTGGCGAACGCCGTATCTTGTTCCTGCCAATAAGCATCCAACCACTCGCCAATCAAATTTGCTTTCACTAGGTGCGCGGCATAATAGGTATGAAGGCAGCGGATGCGGCCAAAGTCAGCGATGCCGCCAATACCGCGTTTTTTCAACACCGCCTCGAAGCCCAACTGATAAATTCGGCGACGATCTTCATCCTTCATTAAATCCCAGCGCAATTGAATATACGCGCGATGATCCTCCGCCAGGCGCTGCCGATAGGTCGGCTGATGGTCTAGCTTGTTCTGCCACTGGAGAATTAAACCCATAGCCTCCAATCGATCAATAGCGTGATTAAGTTCGGGATCAACCAACCAAAAAAGCGTCGGAAAAGGTTTATCGTCAACCAGGCTAGCCACTTGTAAAACCGCTGAACAACTATTGCTGGCACGGCGAATAACAACAGCATTTAGACCACGGGGCTCGCGGCCCAGCAAACGGGTTACTTCATTTAAATCTTCGACAGTAAGGGACACGTTAAGATACTCAAATCCAAATAGAAAAAATGTACAAGGCTCCGGTAAAACCGCAGTTTAGATGCTGGAAATGGAAATTCCAAAGACGCGCTGAGTGCTCATTTGACAGCTAGTTTGAGACCGGCTGTTGACAGCTTGATCACCGCTACATAGAATGCCCAGCTATTTTGTCAACTACCGTTGACTTAAAAGTCTGGTCCCCTTCGTCTAGCGGCCTAGGACATCGCCCTTTCACGGCGAGAACAGGGGTTCGAACCCCCTAGGGGACGCCATTTTATTCGAAATGGCTTCATAATGTTGCGGGAATAGCTCAGTTGGTAGAGCACAACCTTGCCAAGGTTGGGGTCGCGAGTTCGAGTCTCGTTTCCCGCTCCAAGTTTTTTAAGATCAGTAGCTTATATATTCGGTTCTGATGACAGTTCGCGATTTTTATTTCTAAATGCCTCAGATAGGGCAAATCCAAAATAATCTCTAAAAAGTCTTACTTCGGTTTGGAATAACTTTCACAAGCAAACGAAAGAGTGAGACTTACACACCCGTTTCATTTTTCCCCACTCATTAAAAACTGTGATGAGATTGAGTAAATAACAGGAATGATCCGCTCTATCTAAAATCTTGGATTAAACCCGATGCCGAGTTTAATCGATATCCACGGATCGAGTAGCATGGTGCTTAATCGTTATAAAAAAATTGACCGAAACCGGTAGCCTAGGAGAATACTGCATTTAGAGTTCCCCTATTGATTTCACTAATCGCTTTTGCCTATCTTAGGCTACGCCAACACTCTCAAAGGTGAATTGCGTAAACCTCTTAACCGTACAGATGAAATCAAGCGTTATCGATCCTGCCTATTTCTTGATGAAATTCCCATCAGATATAAAACGATTGCGCTGTTGAAAAAAAGATGATTTATGCGCTGGATATGTTCTAGAAAAAAGGCTTTAGAATGACGCTGACCTTTAGTTTGAGCAATAACCTAGGGTTCACTCACTATGAAGCTGTTAGCGGCCCATATGGCAATGGGGAACTTCCAGTCGGTGGATATAATATTGGCGTGTACCATGCCAGAGTGGAAGGTGAACTAACCATTTCATTTCTTAATACTGCTTCAGGTAAGGGATAGCTTCTACTACTATATCCACAGCTTGCAACGACAAGGGATAACTTCGCCATTCATCCAGACGGGTATGTTCCTGGCTTCCTTTAGGGAAAGGTGCTTATTCTCCGAACCGTATATGCCCAGAGCCAATACCTTTTCCTTGCCAACAAAGCGATATTTCCAGCGCCAGTACTTAGAGCCATTGGGCTGTACTTGCAGATATAGGCCGTCTTTATCGTAGAGCCGGTAAGCCTTCTCTATGGGCTTGGCATTTTTCACCTTAGGGTCTGTTAAGGTCATGATTACCCTAAATTTTTCCGGATCTTGGGGGTATATTTCTCGAGGAATAAGACGATTTTGAAAAGATACCCCCAAATGTACCCCCCAGATTCAATGGTATGTGGGGGTATTTTTTGGGACGTAATGGGAAGGTAGTTTACCAGGAAACCCTTGTAAACAAAGGTTTTTAGAGACGTTTTGGAATTTGGTGGGATAACGAGATGGTGCCCAGAGGCGGAATCGAACCACCGACACGGGGATTTTCAGTCCCCTGCTCTACCGACTGAGCTATCTGGGCAATTTTATTATTACGTTTAGGGGTAGCGCGAGGTTGCACATTAAACCCGCTCAGCTTGATTGCGTCAAGCATTGATCCGGGTGATTTACTATCTGCTGGGGGGGATATAACCTTCGGCTTGGTCGACCTCGTCGCCACTGAAGAAATTTTGCATTTGCTCAGCTAAATAAGTCCGGGCACCGATGTCCATCATGCTCAGCTGCTTTTCATTAATTAGACGGGTCTGATGTTCCAGCCAGTCTTGCCACGCTTGTTTGGAAACATTCTCGAAAAAGTCTTGGCCTTTTTGGCCGGGTAGAGGTGGCTGTTCCAAACCCACCATCTCTTTCTTATATTTGCGACACATCACCATGCGAGCCATAAACTTTTTCTCCTGAAAAATATTTAGCAGGAAGGCACATTACCACCTCGCTCGGCTTTAGCCAAAGCTTCTAATATTTTTTTCACGGGAGCGGGAACACCCAATTGCGACCAACTCTCTATGGGAAACCAGGATTGGTTTTTTTCAGCTCTTTCAGGATTGGTTTTTAGGATTCGCAGGTGGACTGGCTGGATATCCAGATGATAGTGACTAAAGGTATGTCGGAATTTAGTCCACTCTTCAAACCCGTCCACTTCGCCGATTGTGTTTTGGATGTGTTTTTTTGCATTTTGCGAGACTTCCAACAACGGCAAGCCCCACATCCCTCCCCAGATACCAGAGGGCGGTCTTTTTTCAAGCAATATTTCGCCCTGGAAATTCTGCAATATTAAAAATTGCGCAGCCTTAACTGGCTTTTCAAGCCTCGGCTTTTTTCCTGGATAAGCTTCCGGGGTGGCCTTGCGATAAGCTATACATTTTCCGCGAACGGGGCACTGCTCACATTGAGGTTTGCTGCGTTTGCAAAGCATTGCTCCCAAATCCATCATTGCCTGGGTGTAATCGGCATTGCGTTTGTCCGGGGTCAGCTCTTCCGCCAGTTGCCATAAACGCTTAGCGATGACGCTTTGGCCTGGCCAAGCATCGATAGCGAAATAGCGAGCAAGTACGCGTTTTACATTTCCATCCATTATGGTGGCTTTTTTATCGTAGGCCAAACTGACAATGGCGGCGGCAGTAGAGCGGCCTATCCCAGGCAATTCTTCAAGCTCTTCTACGGTTTTGGGGAATTTTCCTTGATATTGATCAACCACCACTCCGGCGCACTTGTGAAGATTACGTCCGCGAGCGTAGTAGCCCAGGCCCGCCCAAAGTTGTAATACTTGCTCCTGAGAAGCGGCAGCTAAATCTTGAATCTTTGGAAAGCGGGTGGTGAAGCGCTGGAAGTAGGGAATAACTGTGGCCACCTGGGTTTGCTGCAGCATGATCTCTGAAACCCAGATGCGATAGGCATTACGATTTTTTTGCCAAGGCAAATTTTTGCGGCCGTTGATATCAAACCAATGGAGAACCTGATCGGAAAATTGCACGTTGATACACTAAAAAATAAGGCGGGGCAGTGTAAGTAATTATGTATTTCAGCTCAAGCGAAGGATCTGGAATAAAATGGTAAAAACCCATTGCACATATAAATGAGAATCATTATCATTTAAGAATTAGCGTAGCTTTAAAATGATTTTTTGGAGAAGGCCGTGTCATCTTTTAGAAAAATTTTTATTACCTCTGTCACCACTTTGATAGTGCTTACCGTATTTTCAGCGTCAGCAAGGGATGTAGAAGAAGTAAACGTTTACTCCGCTCGAAAAAGGGAGCTGATTGATCCTCTCTTGAAGGAATTCTCGGGGAAAACAGGGATTAAAGTGAACTTACTTACCGGTAAAGACGACGCCTTGATAAAACGCCTGCAGTCAGAGGGTAAAGCCAGCCCCGCCGACTTATTAATTACCGTAGATGCCGGACGACTGTACCGCGCCACCGAGGCGGATCTTTTGCAGCCGGTCAATGACGAAACGTTGACTAGCAGCGTTCCGGAAAACTTGCGTGAAGAAAACTATCATTGGTACGGCTTATCCGTCCGTGCGCGTCCTATTTTCTATGTTAAGGACGCCGTAGATCCACAACAACTATCGAGTTACGAAGCTCTGGCAGACGACAAGTGGAAGGGTCGTATCTGTATTCGTTCATCGGGTAACATCTATAATCAATCGCTGGTAGGTTCCCTGATTACAGCCAACGGCATTGATGCAACCCAGAAGTGGGCCGACAACCTAGTCCGCAACTTTGCCCGGCCACCTGCCGGTGGCGATACCGATCAGTTGCGAGCCGCCGCCGCTGGCGTTTGCGACATCGCTATCGCCAACACCTACTATTACGGTCGCCTGGCCAAGAGTTCCAAAGCAGACGATAAGAACGTAGTGGAAAAACTGGCCATCTTCTGGCCGAATCAAGCAGATCGCGGTGTCCACATCAACGTTAGTGGAATCGGTCTGACGAAAAATGCTAGAAATAAGGCCAACGCTATTGAGCTCATGAAGTTCCTGGTTTCGCCAAAGGCTCAGGCTTGGTACGCACAAGTTAATAGTGAATATCCCGTTGTCAGAGAGACTTCAGTCGACCCAGTATTAAACAGCTGGGGGCCATTCAAAAGCGATGATCTATCTTTGTCTGTGTTGGGTAAAAACAACACTGCTGCGGTTAAACTTATGGACCGCGCAGGTTGGAAGTAAATGCTTAATTGATTAAAATTTCCACACTAGACAAAAGCGCTCGACAGAGCGCTTTTGTCATTTCAGGAACGGAGAAAAATGTCTCTGATTTTTCGTAAGTTAATACCCACTCAACTGCCGATCATTGCCAGCTTGCTTTCTCTGCTGTTGACTGTCCCGATAATTACCATTCTCGCGTCTGTTTTGACAGGTTCTTATGAAATCTGGGGACATCTGTGGGAGACAGTGATGGCCGACTACTTAATCAACTCACTATTGCTCGTGATTGGAGTTGGCATTGGTGTGTTGATTTTGGGTTTACCCGCCGCATGGTTGACCAGTGTCTGTGATTTTCCCATGCGCAAAATTTTCGTTTGGGCTTTGCTATTACCCATGGCCATGCCCGCTTATATTATTGCCTACACGTATACGGGGCTATTGGATTTTGCAGGGCCAGTACAAAAACTGATCCGCGAGTTGACGGGCTGGCATTATGGTGAATACTGGTTTTTCGAAATCCGCTCCCTGACGGGTGCCATTATTATGCTAACTTTGGTACTTTACCCCTACGTCTACTTGATGGCACGGGCGGCTTTTCTGGAGCAATCCCCCAGTATTATGGAAGCTAGCCGAATCATGGGTTACCGCATTCGCGAGACTACGCTTCGCTTGACTTTACCCATGGCGCGTCCGGCAATCGTAACTGGCCTGACCCTGGCATTGATGGAAACGCTAGCAGACTACGGCACCGTGCAGTACTTTGGCGTCAGCACGTTTACCACCGGAATTTTCCGAACATTCTATGGTTTTGGCGATACGGCTGCGGCTTCACAGTTGGCAGCGATTCTACTGACTTTTATCTTTGTATTGGTGGTGTTTGAACGCTATTCCCGCAGACAAATCCACTACGATACTCAAAAGGGAAAATCGTTAAAGCCAATAAAATTGTCGAAGCGCAATGGCATCCTGGCAGTGATAATCTGCGCTTTCCCGGTGATTTTTGGCTTTCTAATCCCCGCTGCTTGTTTGCTCTATTGGTCAATTGCCGAAGCCGTTATCGACGATAATTTTCTTCTGCTGGCATGGAATTCCTTTTATCTGGCGATATTGGCGAGCAGTATCGCCTTGGCGCTGGCTTTATTATTGTCATATGTTAAGCGCAGTTACCCAAAAAACAAACCGATGCTAACATCGATCTCACTCGCGGGCATGGGTTACGCGCTACCGGGAACCATTATTGCCATTGGCATCATCACGCCATTGGCCTGGCTCGACCAACGGCTGATTAGCCTGGCTAGTGAGTGGCTATCTCGGGATATCGGTTTGGTGTTTTCCGGCACCATAGCTGCGCTGTTGTTTGCTTATAGCGTGCGCTTTCTAGCGGTTTCCATGGGTGCTATCGACAATGGTTTACAGCAAATCAAACCTAATTTGGACAACGCTGCTCACCTAATGGGCTATGGAGTAACGACGGTACTGCGAAGGATTCATCTACCGCTCCTAAGCACGTCAATGATTACCGCTTTTTTAATCGTCTTCGTAGATGTGCTAAAGGAATTACCAGCGACTTTAATTCTGCGACCCTTTGATTTTAATACCTTAGCTGTAAAAGCCTACGAACTGGCTTCCGATGAACGTTTAGTTGATGCGGCACCACCATCACTGTTAATTGTGTTGGTAGGATTGTTACCCGTCATACTGCTGAGTCGCTCCATACGTCTCAGAAAATCACCGGCAGCTCTTATACCAGCCGAGATGCCGAACAAACGAGTCAGTTCCCAAAACCATGCCCACTAACGAAACGTCCATCTCGAAAACAGCTAACGAATCCGTCGAGCTGATCCACCTTTCGATAAACCGGTTATTCTTTAGTTACGATGGATTACCGATCATCAAGGATTTTTCACTGACACTTGGCAACGGTCAGATTGGTTGTTTACTTGGACCCAGCGGTTGTGGCAAATCCACACTGCTGAGGACCATAGCCGGTTTTGAAACGGTGACATCGGGTGAAATCCGCGTGAGTGGCGAACTTTATTCTTCAAAAAAATTGACGGTAGCGCCGGAAAATCGACAGATCGGCATGGTTTTTCAAGACCTGGCTTTGTTCCCTCATTTAACTATTGCAGAAAATATTACTTTTGGGTTGCGCGGCTGGACAGAGAGCAAAAAAATTCAGCGGACCCATAATTTACTAGATCTATTCGACCTCAGCGGAATGGGTCCGCGATACCCTCACTCTCTATCGGGCGGACAACAACAAAGAGTGGCTCTGGCTCGCGCCATGGCATCTAGACCAAAATTACTATTACTAGACGAGCCGTTTTCCGGTCTAGACGCCTCCCTCAAAGAATCCCTGGTGCCGGAAATCAGAGAAATTTTGTTGCAGGAGGGAATAAGCGTACTTCTAGTCACTCACGATCAAAGGGAAGCTTTTGCGATTGCGGATAAAGTTGCCGTTATGAATGCCGGTACTCTGTTGCAGATTGATACGCCTTACAATATTTACCATGAGCCTAAAAATCCTTTTGTGGCAAATTTTGTTGGCGAGGGGGATTTTCTGACCGGAATTGTGCTGGACAAACATCGAGTACAATCATCTCTGGGTGTACTACACACCAAAAAACCGCACCATTTTGCTAAGGAACAAGCCGTTCGTATTTTGGTTCGTCCGGATGATTTACTACACGATGATGACAGCAGTTTTACAGCAAAAATTGTTAGTAAGCAGTTCCGAGGCTCACATTTCCTCTACCGTGTGCAATTGTCATCTCAGCAAAGGCTTTACTGTCTAGCTTCTTCTCATCACAATCACGGCCTGGGCGAAGATATTGGAATAAAACTGGATGTAGATCACTTAGTCATGTTTGAAGAATCGCAAAGGTGAGTCCTAGCGCAAACATGCTGAAAATTAGTTCACTCGTGTTGGCTGTAGCTCTGCTAAACGCTAAAATGATTCGTTATTAACCAAGGTGTTAATTGGTAAAAATTGCTCGGAAATAATTATAAATCTGGTGATTTTTTTCCAAAAAAACCTAATTCCCTAAAAAATTCGGAAGCTAAGAAATGAGCGAAGTTCGCAGTAAATTACAATACTTATCGTCCCACGAATGGGCCCGTTTAGAAGAAGACGGTACGGTCACTGTCGGTATCAGCGATTATGCTCAGGATAGTCTTGGAGACATCATTTATGTGGAATTGCCACAAGTAGATGATGAAGTGACCGCTGGCGTAGAAGCCGGAGTGGTCGAATCGGTCAAAGCCGCCTCTGAAATCTACTCACCTGTTTCGGGGAAAGTGATCGCCGTGAATAAAAAATTAACTGAAGAGAGTGAAGGATCAGAAGTTTCACCCGAGATTGTCAATCAATCTCCCTACGACGACGGGTGGTTTTATAAAGTTCAGCCAAAAGGGACTCTTGAAGCTGAGTTAAAAAACACTATGGATAGCGATGCTTATCGAGCCAAGCTAAACCTGTAGCTGGCCGGGTAAAGTTCCTCAATAATCGAGAGCATTCTGTATTGCCGGACACCGAGAGCCTACTAGCATTAGTTCTAGCCTCTACCAATGACGTCGATGGCTATTCGTCTTCAAACACCTCTCGGAATAATAAAACTGTGTATAATGCTCCTCCGTTAGATTTACATTAGTTATTTTTAATAAAAAATCTATTAAAAACAATAAGTTAGATTAATTATTTACTTACGGTGAGGTGTCTGAGCGGTCGAAAGAGCTCGCCTGGAAAGCGTGTGTACGGTAACGTACCGAGGGTTCGAATCCCTCCCTCACCGCCATTATTTAAGAGCTACCCCGTAACCACGGGGCTTCGGCAGTAACCACTTTGTTGTTTAACGTGATGATTTATACATCATGGCGATATCCAAAGCTCAATCCCCCACACATACCTGACCATCAATAGCGCTGGAACCTATGTTTTTCAGGTTAGCATTTCGCGTCATATCAGGCAAAGTAACCCTTCTTTAAAACCGTCATTTTGGCGCTCACTCGCAACTAAAGAGCGTGCTGAAGCCCTTCGGCGTAGTCAACGAATCGGGTAGTTCATCACCCTACACCTCACATCGGCAAGGATCTTGTGCATGACCAACCCAATCACCCTGCAACAACTTGAATCATTCCTATGGGAAGCCGCTGACATTCTTCGTGGCAATATGGACGCACCCGAATTCAAGGACTACATCTTCGGCATGATGTTTCTGAAACGGCTGTCAGATTCGTTTTACGAAGCTCAGGAAGCCGTCATTGCCCACTATGTCGGTAAAGGTAAGGCCGAAGCTCAAGCCCGTAAATTGGCCAACGGTGAAGATGAATACGACCGTACCTTCT
>JBLIHY010000075.1:0-11062 GCA_047634655.1 Cellvibrionaceae bacterium | reverse complement strand
CAAAGAAAAAATGCCAACCCAACAGCAAGTGCTTCCCGGTCGTGAAGATGCGATACTAATCACCAATGAGCATGCGGTATTAAAAACCCCGTTGCAGCCGCCTTACCCAAACGGTAATGAACAGATTGTTCTGGGGCTTGGGTGTTTCTGGGGCGCAGAGAAGGCTTTTTGGCAGTTACCCGGAGTTTATACAACCGCCGTTGGTTATTCTGCCGGTTTCACGCCAAACCCTACCTACGAGGAAGTTTGCTCGGGACTAACGGGACACAATGAAGTCGTCTTAGTGGTTTTTGACCCACAAGTCGTTGCTGTCGAACAGATCTTGCAGAGTTTCTGGCAGTCTCACAATCCCACTCAAGGTATGCGACAGGGCGGTGATCGCGGAACTCAGTATCGTTCGGGAATTTATTGTTTCAACGGCCATCAGCAACAGTTGGCCGAACAAACAAAAAATCAGTATCAGGCTACCATTGCCCGGCAGATGGGGGATAAGGGCCCCAGTATCACTACGGAAATAACAAGCGCTGGAGTGTTTTACTTTGCCGAGGATTACCATCAACAGTACTTGGCAAAAAATCCCAATGGCTATTGTGGTTTAGGTGGTATGGGTATCGATTTTTGAAAATTCTTCGCTGAGAAGGCTCGATATTGAAGCCATATTTTATTGCCGACTCAACTCGGTAATCGAACAATACTACCGCCATCTAACAGCCGAAATCATTTTATCACCGACTTACAAAAACTTAGGGCTCACCTATGAATCGTCCATCCGGTCGTCTTGTTGATCAGTTACGTAATATTTGTTTTACTCGACAATTTACCCGCTATGCGGAAGGCTCTGTATTAGTGGAGTTCGGCAATACCAAAGTTATATGCAACGCCAGTGTGGACAGTAGTGTCCCCAGCTTTTTGCGCGGCAAGAACCGCGGTTGGGTGACAGCTGAATACTCCATGTTGCCGCGCGCCACCGATACACGCGTAGCGCGAGAATCCGCAAAGGGCAAACTGTCTGGGCGAACGGTCGAAATTCAACGATTGATTGGACGCTCTCTTCGGGCAGCTGTGGATCTCGATATTCTGGGCGAACACACCATCACCATTGATTGTGATGTTATCCAGGCCGATGGTGGCACACGCACGGCATCAATTACCGGTGCCTGTGTTGCTTTAGTCGATGCTCTCAACCATATGGTGTCGACGGGAAAGTTAAGCACTTCGCCGTTACTACGTATGGTGGCTTCAGTATCAGTGGGAATTTACCAGGGTATGCCGGTTATTGATTTGGATTATTCTGAGGATTCTAATGCCGATACGGACATGAATGTCGTAATGGCCGATGATGGCGGCATTATCGAGGTTCAGGGTACGGCCGAGGGTAAGCCGTTTTCTGAGGGAGAACTTGCAGAAATGCTGCGGTTGGCGAAGCATGGCATCGTCGAGTTAAATCATTTACAGAAAGCGGCTTTAGGGTAACTGATTGAACTGTATCCTAGAATCAGCAAGTCACCCAGATAGTATCTGTACCCCACGCGACCAGCTCACGGGTTCTCAGTATTAGCCACTAATTCGGCGTTCTATACCGACTTCCTCCAAAATATGTGTCGACAGTTCCTCAATAGAAAGTCGAGTAGAGTCCAAGTAAGGAATTTTGTAGCGGTCGAGAATGGCTCGAAATTGGAGTGTCTCAAACTCACACTGCTCTAGAGAAGCATAGCGGGAGTTGGCGTAGCGTTCCTCTCTGATGCCGGCCAGATGTTTGGGTTCAATCAATAAACCAAACAGCTTTTTTCTGTATTCTTGAAGTAATTTTGGCAACACCGGATCCTCTAAATCTTCTTCCGTCAGCGGGAAGTTGGCGGCCAGCAAACCGTAGTGCATGCCCAGGTAGATGCAAGTTGGTGTTTTGCCGCTGCGGCTAAGGCCGACCAGAATAACATCGGCGAGACTATAGTTTTTGATGTTGCCACCGTCGTCATTTTCCAAGACAAAATTCACCGCGTGAATTCGTTGATGATAATTCGTCTGATTCATCCCGAAAGCCGAACCGGGACGCTCGTCGGCCGAACGCCCAAACAGCTCTTCCAGTGGATCGAGAAATGCCTGAAACATATCCAGTACCAAGCCCTGAGATTCCTGGATGATTGCGCGAAGCTCGTTGGATACAATACTAACAACAACGATTGGCTTTTTGCCGGCTTTATGAGCGCCATCGTTGATTCGCTGGAAAGCTTGTTTGGCTTTGAGCTCGGTATTCACATAGGGCAGGGTGACCTGGTCTACATGGACATCGCTAAAACGCGATAACAAACTATGCCCCAATGCCTCTGCCGTGATACCTGTTCCGTCGGAGATGAAAAATGCCATATGGTTCATAAAGTTGCGCTGCCTTCTTCTTAGTAGGAATAATTGAATAACTAGACGATCAGAGCCGTAGGTTAGCGCCTGATGGGGGTTAGTAACAATCCAATCTTAAAAAATTTGGTAAATTGATTATGACAACATTCACTCTGTCACTATATAATGTTCACCCCATGCCAAACCCTAAAAAAGGGCACACTAATAATAGTAATTATTTCGAGGTAATTTATGACAGAATATGTATTGTGGTTTGACGGTTTAGGCATGGATGATGTGGGCCGTGTAGGTGGTAAAAATGCATCTCTGGGTGAGATGATTAGCCATTTGAAAGGTATGGGCGTTAGCGTCCCCAACGGCTTCGCGACCACAGCCGACGCCTTTCGTGAATTCCTCGAACAAAGCGGCCTTAATGATCGTATTCAGAAAGTTTTGTCTGAACTTGATGTGGGCGACGTTAATGCTCTTGCCAAAGCTGGTGCGGAAATCCGCAACTGGGTCGTAGAAACCCCATTTCAGCCTCAACTGGAAAGCGCTATAAAAGATGCTTTTCTGCAATTACAAGACGGCAACGATAACCTGTCAGTTGCTGTACGTTCCTCTGCAACTGCCGAAGATCTGCCCGATGCTTCCTTTGCAGGTCAGCAAGAGACCATGCTTAACGTGCGCGGGTTTGATCAAGTCATGCACGCCATCAAAGAAGTTTTTGCTTCTCTCTTTAACGATCGCGCTATCAGCTACCGAGTTCACCAGGGCTTTGAGCACGCCGAAGTAGCCTTGTCCGCCGGTATTCAACGTATGGTCCGCAGTGAGACAGGCGCCAGTGGCGTAATGTTTACTCTGGATACCGAATCTGGTTTTCGAGACGCTGTTTTTATTACTTCTTCATACGGACTTGGGGAAACCGTTGTTCAAGGGTCGGTTAATCCCGATGAATTTTACGTCTACAAACCCGCACTCAAGGCTGGAAGGCCTTCAATTTTGCGCCGTAACCTCGGCAGCAAACTTATTAAAATGGTTTACTCCACCAAGCCAGACCAACTGGTGGATACAGTGGATGTTAGTGAATCCGATCGATTGAAATTTTCCATTAATGATCAAGAAGCTGAAGAATTGTCCAAACAAGCCCTGATCATCGAAGATCATTACAAGCGTCCCATGGATATTGAGTGGGCAAAAGACGGTGACGACGGCCAGCTCTACATCGTACAAGCCCGCCCCGAGACGGTAAAAAGTCAGGAAAGTGGCAATTCTGTCGATCGCTACAAGCTTAACGAGAGCAGTGAAGTACTTTGTGAAGGCCGCTCCATTGGCCAGCGCATTGGCAAAGGTCCAGTCCGCCTAGTGGAAGGCATTGCCAATATGGACCAGGTCCAGCCAGGAGATGTACTGGTTACTGATATGACTGATCCCGATTGGGAGCCAGTGATGAAACGTGCCAGCGCTATTGTCACCAATCGTGGTGGCCGCACATGTCATGCCGCCATTATCGCTCGCGAGCTTGGTATCCCCGCGGTTGTCGGCTGTGGCGATGCCACTGAGAAGCTGACAGCCGGTACCCCCGTTACTGTTTCTTGCGCAGAAGGCGATACCGGGTACGTTTACGCTGGCGAGCTAGACTTTACCTTTTCTCAAGACCAAGTCGATAAAATGCCAGAATTGCCTTTCAAAATTATGATGAACGTTGGCAACCCCGACCGCGCATTTTCCTTCTCCACCCTGCCTCACAAAGGCGTCGGGCTCGCGCGTTTGGAGTTCATTATCAACCGCATGGTTGGCATCCATCCCAAAGCACTACTGGAATTTGATCAGATTGACGGCGAATTAAAAGAGACAATCACCCGAAAAATATCCGGGTATGCAAGCCCCGCCGACTATTTTGTTGAAAAAGTAGTCGAAGGCGTTTCTACTATTGCTGCTGCATTTGCTCCCGAAACCGTTATCGTGCGGATGTCGGATTTCAAATCTAACGAGTATGCGCATCTAATCGGCGGTACGAACTATGAGCCTGATGAAGAGAACCCCATGCTCGGTTATCGCGGTGCTTCCCGCTATGTTTCTGAGTCCTTCCGCGAATGTTTCGCATTGGAATGCAAAGCACTGCGCAAAGTTCGCGAAGAAATGGGCCTGAAAAACGTGCAGATTATGATTCCTTTCGTGCGCACCGTCGACGAAGCGCGCCAAGTGAGCGAACTGCTCGCAGAATATGGTCTCAAGCGTGGAGAACAGGACTTAAAGTTAATCATGATGTGCGAGTTACCTTCCAATGCGCTGCTTGCGGAAGACTTCCTGGAATATTTTGATGGCTTCTCCATTGGTTCAAATGACCTCACTCAGCTTACTTTGGGATTGGATCGCGACTCTGGGCTGATTGCGCATCTATTTGACGAGCGCAATGAAGCTGTGAAGATGTTGCTGAAAATGGCCATCAACGCCTGTAAAAAACAAGGTAAATACGTGGGTATCTGCGGTCAAGGGCCTTCCGATCACCCTGATCTTGCTCTCTGGCTCGTGGAACAGGGCATTGACTCTGTGTCACTTAACCCCGACACTGTTGTCGACACCTGGTTGATGCTGGCGGATAAAGCTTCTTAATTACTTGCACCGTATTATTTTTCATACACAAGTAAAGCCAATCGAGTAATCTGCACCCGTAGCTCAGCTGGATAGAGTAGGTGGCTTCGAACCACTTGGTCGGGGGTTCGAATCCCTCCGGGTGCGCCAAACAACAAATCCTCACCCTTGGGTGGGGATTTTTTGTTTGTGCTTATCTTGAAAATTTGGATCGAACCCCAGGTTCATCTTTTTTTACGCTGCGACTTCAGTATCAGGATATAGATATAGAGATGAGCTTGTGGTGTTACCGTTTGTATCAGTAGCTCTAGATTCACCAAATCGAAAATGCGATTACTCTGACTACGCTTCGAAAAGCTTAGTTGAATCGGGCGTATCCGAAAGACTTTCATCGCAAACATCAATTTTAATGTCGTCATTCAATTACTCTAACTCTATATGATCACCCTCAACGATAATCTTTCGCTCATGAGCTGCGTCAATTTTTTTCGGTGGTTGATAGTCTTTAGAGAAAATGCCACGTTTATCTAGTAGCTTCCAAAGCGACTCCATAGCAGTCTTTGGTTCTCGATAGTAAGCCCCACCCCTGACCCGCCAGAATTCCCATCCACAACGTTCAAGCTCTCGCTGACGCGCCATATCGCTTTCATATTCAGCGGGACCATGCCAATGATCTCCATCGCATTCAATAGCTAGCTTGCCATTCATCCCCATTACAATCATATCGATTCGGTATGTATTGTCGTTGGGATTAACTTTGTACTGAGGCAGTATTTGATAACCACGATTTGCCAACTCAAGAAAGACATCAACTTCAAACCAGCTTTCAAAGGGTGATGGCTGAGTATCTCGACTCCGCTTTGTGCGGTGTACGACCTCTCTAAGCTCATTAAGCGTGATATCGCCAACGGGTAGCTGCTCCACTGAGGGATTCGAGCAGTGGTTTAACAATTTATATTTCAGGCAGTCCTGATGAAGTTCATTTTTTGTCATCGAATGAAACAATATCATCTGCTCCATTGCTCGACTGGCGGCAACGTTAAATTCCCTTTCTTTTTCAACTCGCGTTTCCCTTCTGCACATACCCGATTCAGGCGGTGCATCCACCATGCTGATGAAGATAATGTCTCGCTCATCTCCTTGAAAAGCATATGCCGATCCCACCAGGATCTTTCGTTCTTCATACTTTGAAGGACCTATTTCATTTAACAGCAGCTCTTCAATTAATATCGCCTGAGCATGACCTAATAACGTAATGACACCAAAAGACTTTCCATGGTATGCAGGATCTGAGCAGCATTTAGCTAGTTTCTCAACCAATCTGCGAGCTTCTGGCTCGTTGTGAACGTTGCGGGATGTTCCTATACGATAACCGCTTTCTACATATTCGGTAACGACAGGGTCAAGGCGATTACTACCAAATTGTTTGAGCGGGATCAGTGGCGCTGCTTGATAAAAATGTTGATTTGAGAACTGAATTATTTCTGGCATACACCGGAAATGTTCTTTCAAACTGACCTGGCTGGGAAAACGTACTGCCGCCTGGGAGAAATAACTGCTTTTTAAATCAAACATATCGCTATGAGGAAAATCACCCAAATAGAGGTTGCGCAAGTATTCAACCTGGTCATGATTAACGCCGATATTCTGTGGCCTGATCTGTTTATCATCACCGACAACTATCACTTTTTTAGCGATATAATTGAGTATCAACGCCTCCGATCCAGACTGACTCGCTTCGTCGATAATAGCCACATCAAAAATTTCTGGCTTCGCATCGACAGTTTCAACGACTCTGTGCAAAGGCATAACCCAAGCGGGAATGGCAGTTTGACATTCTTGTAGCTTCTGTCGAGCTGTGCGTCTGTGATTTTCAGCGTGTCTTCCAGCACCTCTCCCAACTCTCTCTATGGCATGCAGCCAGGCCACTAGCGCTTGTCGCTGAGACTCTCCTAACCTATTGATGCAATGGGCCCATGATTTCTCCTCGGCAATTTTGCCAAGCAGATCTCGCTCATTATTAGCATGGATCTCTACATCCGCATTGATACTTTGTGCAGCCTTGGGATCGGTGAGCTTTCTTACCCAATCCGATGCTCTAACCCACTGAAGAGCATCTTGAAGCCGTGATAGACGTTGTATCCAAACATCAATATCATCACTACGGGCAAATTGGCTATAGGTCTCTGGAAGATGAGATCGGAGACTTCTAGCACAGCTTAAAATGATATTCTGATTTTTATGGAGTTTGTTACTGGCTTTGATTTTATCAAGAGCAATTTGATAAGCACTACAGTTATGAGTAATGATGGCTCGTTCTAACAATCCATTATTCTCATTTGCCGCAGAATCAGCTATACGCGCTATAGCCGCATATTGATCTAATTTACTGTTTATATCCTTCAGCTGAGCTTCATGATTGCAAAGTTCAAATGTACTGCAAAATCGCTCAAGATTTTCATAGATATGCCATTGAGGCGCAGTAAATTTAGCGAGTTGATCGACTTCTTTCTGACAAGCCTGTACTTGCTGGTGTAGACCTAATGCTTGTTCGAGCGGCTCCAGTAACTCACCATACTTCGCGATCTGTCTCTTCATACTCGCAGGGCTGATTGGGGTTATTCCCCGCCAGTTACTCGACAAAGTATTCAATGCGTCTTTGACATCAAGCCAACAGTCAAGCTTTTCAAGCGCTTCCAGGCTGGAGAGGAGATGGCCATCTAAAGAGATTTTTTCTAAGCCTTTAAGAGCCGCCTTATACTCTCCCTTATTAAATAGGCTTTTTTTAACTTTCTTTCCCTCCCTGGCAAAGCGTAGTGCAGTCGTTACATGACCACGCAAGCCAACAAGAATGAGTTCAGCAGATTGATAAATAGATAAAATACTCTCCGACGGTAATGTCTTTACCGTTTCCAGGAGCTCCAAGTCTGATTTTTGCCGAAGCGCATCAGATTCTTGGGTCAATTTATTAAATTGCTCAATCACTTCTCTAAGTTGATCACTCGTTGGTAGCTGATCTGTTGCTATAGTCGGCTGCTGCTCATCAATTTTGTCGGCCAGTTTCCACTGATGCCAGAATCCAACGAAATTTCTAGCGTCAATTCTAAGTATGTCGTGTCCAAAAATTCCATCTCGAGGAACCTCATTCAGCCAACTGAACTCAATAGACTGATCATTTATGACCTGAGCAATTTCCTGAAGAGTGCCCGAATAAGTATCAAATTTATTCTCATGTTTATAAACGTCAGCCTCGCGAAGGCTCCGCAAGTCGTTTTCGGCCAATCGCTTGCTCTCCCTTACCTCCTGTAATTTTTTTTCATATTTGGCGATGGCTTTTGCAGAATCAGCTCTATTCCAGTGCTCTTTTTTGCTGCTAATGGCTGCAACAGATTTTTCCAATTCTCGGAGTGATGTCGCATCATTCCCGAGTAGGATGACGGCCAAATCGGATAGACGCTCGGCGGCACCTACGAATTTCGAGCGCAAGCTGCGAAGAGCCCGCTCTGTTTCGCTAGTCACTAAGACCCTCTTTCCAGAGGCAAGTAGGTGGCAAATCAAATTTGTAATTGTATGAGACTTACCCGTGCCTGGTGGTCCCTGGACGCGAACACCCCTTCCTCGATTGAGGTAATCAACTATTTGCCGCTGCTCTTTATTCGCAGGTAATGGAAAATAAATTTCTTGCCCAGTCAACGCACCTGGAATATCGACGCCAGCTACTTCTAATCCATCTTCTTCAGCCTCATTGCCCGCGTGATGAATTATTGTCTTAATGCCGCCAGGGATCTCACCTCCACGATCAATCTCATTTTCGATTTCTTCTAGTAGCCTTATAAATCCCCGCTGGGAACGTTTTCGAAGAATTAGTGCGGGTGCAAGATGAATAACCGGCATTTGTGAAGCTGTTGTGGGGCGGTCTAGGCTCAACTCAAACTTGCCATTATTTTGTAACCCAGTTCCCGTCTGGTATTGCAACGCGTTCACGAAAGAAGTGGCTAAACCACCAACAACAGCTTGATCCCAAAATTCACCCGCAGCCTCCTTGGCCTGAGTATCGATCTTTGTTTTTTCACTAGGCTGAGGTCGTTCCTCAGTGTGAAGCATATCGTCTTCGACGGTAATCACTGACCCATTTGGCGCAGCGTGGGTGGCGATTACACCATTACGCGCATCAAATTCGATGGTCGCCTCGACGGTTAGTACGTGACGACGGACCCGCCTACTCATTGGTCCTGTCCAGGAGAGTAAGCCAAAGCCCAATACAACCTCGTATTGCTCACCGAGTTTTTGCCGACGCTGGTAGGCCGAATAGAGCTGATTGTATATTTTCTGAATTTTTTGTAGCTTGCGATCCTGCTCTGCCCAAGGATGCCATTTTGAATCTAGATATTGCTGCCAATCCTTTTCGAGTTTTACTTTCGCCTCGCGGAATTTTGTATCAACTTCTACAGAAATTTCTTCCTTCAACGGAGGTTCATCTAAATTATGGTTGTGTAACAGGATTTCATCTAGCCAGGGAGCTAACGGTTCAGGTGGTTCCGGGAAGGGGGTATTGCCGTGCTCTATTCTTTTTATCTCAGCCCAAGGCTTCCAAGCTGTGTTTATATACTTCACATAAGCAGCAGATACGTCTTCGTTGTCATTGATAGAGTGGTTTTCAAACTCGGGTTCAATATCTTTATCATGAAGAAAATGTCGAATTAGCTGTTCACGGGAGATCTCCAGTAGTGAAGGCCGCTCATTGCTAGAGTCACGCCATTCATTTTCGATTACAAACCGATCCAAACTGTCGGGTAGTTCAGGAGGGGCGGTAAGCCTGGGCTTAGCTATTTCGATCCAATGATCTGAGTGGGCTTCGGCTGGTTGCCCAATAAGCTCCCAGACTTTGGTATAGCAACCGTTATATCTGGGAATATCACTAATCCAGATAACCTGATCGTAATCGTCATGGTCACGCACCACGGGCGAGGAGAGCTTTTTAACCTCGGCTAGAAAGCGAAAGAGGTTTTTGGCACTGACGACTTCCTGATTTTTTCCTCTATTGGCGGTGTCGTCTCAGTGTCAACTTCGTTATCCATTGGTCCTCTGCCTCAGATATCCTTTGTCATTATTGTCTTTGCTGCCGGTTTCTTGTTTTTGAAGAAACCGGCGAGTTAGCGGAAGTTAATGCCGTAGTTATTAAGCGTGTCATTGCATGGGAAATAACCCAGAAAATGGAAGCCGAGCATCTTTCTAAAACTCAAATGGCTATCCTTATGGACACAAGCCGATCAGCTTTAGGCAGTCTTATAGACCCCAAGAATGCACCAGTAATACCGCATACTCTTGATAATGCAGCTCGCGCAGTCGGCAAAATTTTACGTATCAAATTATCGTAATAGAATAGTCAGCTAGCTAAAAAACTAGGTCGCGTTTTACGCATTCTTTTTTAATTCTCTTTAGTTTTTGTAGGCTTGCAATTAGCGCCAGGATTTTCTCGCGCTCGCTCGCTTTGCGGCGTCCAGTATAAAATCGCGAAATTTATCCTCTATTTGCAAGCGTTCTTTATCGAGACGGAACTTATCTTTTTTTGGTAATTGTTTCCATGAATCTAGAATAGGAATGTGCGCGGTGGCATCGGCTAATTGAAAAAATGCGCTGAACTCTTCTTTGTGTGCCTCGCCATTTTCCAGATTACTGATCATCACACTGATGCGGATGGCGCCTTCAGTGAGGGCTAGTTGATCATCTACAAGGCCCTGGGCAAGTATGTGAATACTGTTTTGAATATATTCTTGGTGTTCGCGCTTGGATTTTTCCAGTTCTTCCTGCTGTTGTTGTCTCTGACGCTCGATGTTGCGCACCTTATTTTGTAATCGCCAGGCGATTACTGATAATACGACGATGATGCTAATGCCCAACAATAACAATAGGGTTTCAGTCACGATTTAAGTCTCCTTTCCGCCACAGTTAATCTTTTCAATTTCATAGATCTTATTCCTTTCTGGTGGATGTTATTTATGTCAGGACAATTTTGTCCGTTATTGAAACTAAGAATACTCTGATTCATTTATCCATAGATTAATCTTCGGTAGAAAAAAATTCAATTTTTTCTTACAGTTTCAATTACTTAACATAATTAAAAATGGCAGCG
>JBLIHY010000074.1:0-11125 GCA_047634655.1 Cellvibrionaceae bacterium | reverse complement strand
CCACGACGAAATGATTGGCCTGGATGCCAGCCCCAGCAGTAATAAAATGTCAGTTCCCCTGGGCAACTATTTCTTAGAAGAGAAAAAATAATCGCTCTTACTAAATAACGGCCTTCCGTCACCTTCGGGTGAAAACAAAAGTATAAAATCTAGAGCTTACGAAAAACGGGTAAAGCGACATTAGCGTTCGCGAAGGCCTTGGAACTTAAGCTTTTGGTTTTCGCGCTTAGTTGCCCTTTTTCGAGGCGGAACCCGAATAGCGCTGATCGTCCATTCGGCGCATACTCTTATGTCAAGATGTCAAGATGTCAAGATGTCAAGATGTCAAATGCGCATCCTTCAATCGGCGGGATTACCACTTGCCTGAAAAAGGCTTAGGCAGCACCTTGACAACAGCAGGCGTAGCTATTACCAGCATGTTTGCGGTTTATCGGATGCTGGCAATGCTGATTGAGATGAAGCTCATTTCAGGAGAGCCGGGGGATACTCTCCGACACTGCGTACACCTCAAATCTCACAGGAGAATTTCATGAAGATACAACTCAATACCGACGTCAACATCCACGGCACTGAGGCGCTGGCCGCTCAGGTCAGTGCCTCAGTCGAGCAGGCGTTGGAGCACTTTAAGGAACACATCACCCGGGTGGAAGTTCATCTGAGTGACGAGAACAGCGGCAGTAGCGGGCAGCACGACCATCGCTGCATGCTGGAGGCTCGTCTCGAAGGCCAGCAGCCGATGGCTGTGACAGAACATGCCGCAACGCTGGATCAGGCGGTGCATGGCGCGGCCCAGAAGCTGGCGCATCTGCTGGATAGCAGGCTTGGGCGCCTAAATAACCATCACAAGAAGACGTCCGGCATGCCCTTTTCCGAGGCGGAACCCGACATGCCCTTTTCCGAGGCGGAACCCGAATAGTGCTGATGGTCGTAACCAAAATAACAACCACAACCGTGTCACTCGGCGTAAAAGCGCAGCAATAAAAATCAGAAGCTACTCAGCGAGTGCTGGATAATCCGTATAACCTTCTGCTGACTGTGTGTAGAAAATTGCTTCGTCTGGGGCGTTGAGTGGCGCCCCTGTTTTGATGCGCGCAGGTAAATCTGGGTTTGCTAGAAATGGTGTTCCAAAAGCAACGGCATCTATTTTGCCTGCGCTTATAGCTTCGGCGGATTCATCCGCTGTGTAGCCCATATTCGCTACCAGTATTCCTTTAAAATTTTCACGTGCAGGTGTTAACACATCGCTTTTCTGCGCTTGAAAAAATCACCGCGCATAACATGCAAGTACGCCAAATTGAAATCATTCAAACGTTTGGCAAGCCAAGTGGTAATGCCTACTGGGTCGCTGTCGATCATGCTGTTGTAACTATTTAGGGGCGAAATGCGCAGACCAACTTGTTTGCTGTCCCACACTTCGCACACGGCTGTAACCACTTCCAACCTCAAGCGTGCACGATTTTCAATTGAACCACCGTAATGCCCAGAGCGCTTGTTAGCGCCATCGTGCAAAAATTGATCGAGCAAATAACCATTAGCGCCATGCACTTCTACGCCATCAAAACCGGCGGCTTTGGCATTAACCGCCGCTCGCTTAAAGCCAGCAATAATATCGGTAATTAGTCCGAGGCAGGTTGCTGTTCAGCTGCGCAAACTTTTGGATGATGCACAATATTGGATAGACAATGAAACCTATCCGCCAAAAGAACTGGCGGCGAGGTTTCATCATAAGCTCGTGTATATTCACCTATTCCCAAATGGAAACGGTCGTCATGCGCGGATTATGGCTGATGCGATATTGGCGAAGCTAATGGGTGAGTCTGCAATTGATTGAACAGGTGAACAGGTGGACATCGGTTAGAGTAAATGAGTGAGCGCCGTGATCAGTATATTGCGGTGCTTAGAGCGCCTGGTGGGTATGACTTTGACGATTTATTCAGTTTTGTCGGGGCATGAGAATTAGTTTCACGTAAAATCGCAGGCCTTTTGGCGTGGAGCCGAAAGAGGGCAGAATTAAATGGGTACAAGTTTGGGTGTAAATAAGGGTTTTTGGATATGAGTGATAGCAATTTAGCTAATGAAATCGATAAGAGACGCACGTTTGCTATCATCTCGCACCCGGATGCGGGTAAGACAACCATAACCGAGAAGCTGTTGCTTTTGGGTCAGGCGATTCAGGTCGCCGGTTCAGTCAAGGGCAAGCGGGGTCCCCACGCCAAATCAGATTGGATGACGATGGAGCAGGAGCGCGGTATCTCGGTGACGTCTTCCGTTATGCAGTTTCCCTACAAAAGTCGCACGATAAATTTACTGGATACTCCGGGTCACGAAGATTTTTCTGAGGATACCTATCGCACCCTGACGGCGGTGGACTCGGTTTTGATGATTATCGATGGCGCCAAGGGTGTGGAAAATCGCACCATTAAACTCATGGATGTCTGTCGTCTGCGGGATACGCCGATTCTTTCCTTTATTAATAAGATGGATCGGGATGTACGCGATCCGATCGACGTTATAGACGAGATTGAATCGGTGCTCAAAATTATTGCTGTGCCGATCAATTGGCCGTTGGGTATGGGTAAGTTTTTTAAAGGCGTCTACAATTTTTACACAGATACCATTCATGTTTACCAGCAGGGAAAGGGCCACACGCATAACGACGATCTACAGATTAAAGGTTTGGACGGCGATGCGGCTTCAGAGCTTTTGGGCCCTTATGCCGATGATATGCGCGAGGAGATAGAGCTGGTTCGTGGAACGATGATTGAATTCGATCGAGAGGAATATCTGCTCGGTCGACAAACTCCGGTATTTTTCGGCACGGCCCTGGGTAATTTTGGGGTGCGGGAAATGCTCGATGACTTCGTGGAGTGGGCACCAGCGCCGCAGCCTCGGGATACGCACTCGCGATTGATCGATGCAAAAGAAAGCAAGTTTTCCGGTTTTATCTTTAAAATTCAGGCTAATATGGATCCCAAGCATCGGGACCGCATAGCGTTTATGCGAGTCTGCTCGGGTAAATACCAGCAGGGCATGAAAATGCACCACGTGCGTCTCGGTAAAGATATCAAAATCGCCGATGCTGTAACTTTTCTAGCCGGCGACCGCAGTTCAATAAACGAGGCCTTCTCTGGCGATATTATTGGCCTGCACAATCACGGCACTATCCAGATTGGGGACACCTTCACCGAGGGTGAAAACTTGAAATACACGGGTATTCCCAATTTCGCTCCGGAGATGTTTCGCCGCATCCGATTGAAAGATCCACTGAAAACCAAGCAATTGCAAAAAGGTTTGCAGCAGTTATCGGAAGAGGGTTCGACCCAGGTTTTCTTCCCCATTAGCTTGTCCGATATCATCGTCGGGGCTGTTGGGGTGTTGCAATTTGAAGTGGTCGCTTTTCGACTAAAGGATGAATATCGAGTCGAAGCTATTTATGAACCGGTAAATATCGCTGCTATTCGCTGGGTAGACAGCACTGACACCGAAGCCATGGACGCGTTCAAGAAAAAGGTAGCCGTAAATTTGGCGATAGATGGTGGTGGGCACCTGAGCTATCTAGCGCCCACCCGAGTGAATCTAAGCTTAACTGAAGAGCGCTATCCAGAGATCCGTTTCCGGTCGACAAGGGAGCATTAATGACTCTTTTGGCGACACTGTTGTTGGCTCTGCTCATCTGCAGTGCCTTGTTTGCGCTTTTTCTCTGGCTCAAAAATCCCTGGTATCGCGTGGATGCCGAACGCATGCTACGAGTTATCGAGCTTGTGCTCACTGGACAGGCTACGATTAATCATTGGTACGCCACTTTTGGTATGACGATTCGTCATAATTCAGAACTTGAGCTCATTCGATTGCGCTGTATTGAAGTCGAGGAAAAACACTTGATCGACAACGATAACAGTGGCTATTTATTCGAAAAAGCGGGCCTGGATACTTTGGAAGCTATTCGTCTGGAGCTTAAGTCCCTGTCAAATCACGGATGAAAGGATAGATCCATACTTCTGAAAATCTTTGGCGCTAATTGATTTGCACGAATAAGATATCTCTCAGTATTTGATCAACTCAACGGTCCTGAATGGACAAAATCTATAGGTTTGAAATTAAGACATGGCTATGCAGATGTTATCCCCCGCTTCACGTTTCTTGCTAATACTCGCCGCCTTCGTAGTGGTCGTTGCCGGAATGCGCGCGGCCGAGTCGCTACTGGTGCCATTTTTACTCTCTCTATTTATTGCCATTATCGTCACGCCGTTGTTGTCCTGGCTGAATGGACGTGGTTTACCAAACTTAATTTCAATCGTATTCGTCATTATATTAGTTGTGATTTTTGGTCTGATTATAGGCGCTATTGTCGGCTCTTCCATTAACAGTTTCAGCGAGGATCTACCTAATCAGCAGCAGCGCTTGTTGGCGCTGTCGGACGAAATTAGACAGATACTTGTCAATGTAGGGATAAATATTGAGTTATCTCAGTGGCGAGAAGTGTTCGACCCCAGTCGCGCCCTTACCATGGCGGGCAATATGCTTGCCTCCCTGAGTAATCTAATGACCAATAGCTTATTAATTTTACTAACCGTTGCTTTTATTCTGGCGGAAGAAGTTAAATTCGTCGATAAGCTGCGATACGCTACGGGTAAAAGTGAAAAGACTCTATCGGCGCTGCACCACTTCACAAGGAGCGTTAACAAGTACATGGCAATCAAAACGTTGATTAGCCTTGCCACCGGATTATTTGTGATGTCTGGGCTGATGATTATTGGTGTGGATTATCCTGTGCTCTGGGGGCTGTTAACGTTTTTATTAAACTTCATTCCAACGCTGGGTTCTATTATCGCTTCAGTGCCTCCGATTTTAATGGCAATTATTCAGCTAGGCTTTGGCGAGGCTCTGTCTACCGCACTGCTTTTTTTGGCCGTTAATATTGTCGTGGGATCAGTTTTGGAGCCGCGTTTTATGGGCCGTGGTTTAAATATTTCCTCATTGGTGGTATTTCTATCTCTGGTGTTTTGGGGTTGGGTGCTTGGTCCCATCGGCACCTTACTGTCCGTACCGCTGACTATCACTGTCAAAATCGCTCTCGAGTCTTTCGACGATACCCGCTGGATAGGCGTGATGTTGGGCGCAAATGTCAAACCTGAACAAGTTGAGTAGCTTTAGCTGCGGTTCAGAGATGACCTTGGTGGTTTTGTAAATAAGAGCCTAAATTGGGCAGAGAAATGAATGATAAGTCATGAATAAATTCATTCAAAGCGGCTATTTTCCCTCGGTACTCTAGTTCAGGCGAGAGCCTGGAGCAGGCTGTTTTGTTAGCGCTTGGCAACGAAAGATTGCTCCGATACTCGGTGGCCACATCATAGAAGCTGGCGATTTTATGCAAGTTGAACTTTGTGGGATGGCGTGCCCGTCAGGGCGACTAAGAAAGTGCGATTGTAGACGAAACTTGCGCAAGGTATGAAAACCGTTCGAGCAAGCGTCTTTGAAATACGATTGGGTCAGAACAAAAGAATGTCCAGAGACTTCGAGTGCGTCGTGAATGCTTGACGCACATTCTCCATCGACTGCTGCCCTGAAGATTTGAAACTTCCGCTTATTTTTATGAGCATCTCACTATCACGTGGGAGAAATCCGTCGATGTGGTGCTAGTGTGGTTTTTTCTTTTTCTTTTGAGCTTCTTTGTCGGCCATGGCCTGGGCAAATAAAACATCGAAATTAACCGGTGGCAGCATTACTGGAGGGAAGGAGCCTTTGATCAAGGCTGAATCGATCGCTTCACGAGTATAGGGAAACAAGATCTGAGGGCAAACGGTATTCAATACTTGTAAGAGCGCCTGCTTCTCCAATCCCTGAATGTGAAATAGGCCCGCTTGGTGCACCTCTACGAGAAAGGCTGTTTCGTCCTCAAGCTTGGCGGTCACTGTTAGCCGCAGGATAGTTTCGAAGTTGTGCTCGTCGATTTTTTTAACTTCTGTTCCCAGCTCTTGATCAATTTTTAATTGTTCCTTGGCGGTAAAAGCTTTGTGACCCAGGGGGGCCTCAAAGGAGAGATCCTTTAAATAGACTCGGTGGATGTGGAATTTCTGTTGTTTATCTTCGGTGGCTTGCGGGTTTTGGCTGCTATTACTTTCTGTTGTCATGAGGGTTCCTGAAATTCAATTCGTTTGCGGCGCAATTAGTGTCAATCGATTATTCGCAGCGATTGCGCTCGATTAACTACTTAGATGATTATTTGATCAAAATCCAGATGTACAGAGGCCGTACATGTTTCGCGAGCGGTCTCGATGCCGTTCAGTTTATCTTTTGCTCGAGTTGGTGTGGTTGTGGCTATAAAAGCATACAGTAGGATGCAATCACACATAATGTGGATGAAAGCGTCCCCTCTGACTTAAGTGCAGGTAAGTCTCAACGAGTTGTCAGCTTATGACCGGCAAACCTTGTTGCCGCCACTCGCCCATGCCGCCATTCATCCGAGCAATCGTAAAGCCAGCCTTCTTTAATTGGCGACCCACATTGCCCGTGTGCTGGCCCACGGCATCAGTTAATATGATTTGCTTGTCTTTATGCTTATCCAGAATGCTAACATTCTCAGTTATTTTACTGTGGGGTATGTTGATTGCATTGACGACGTGGCCTTTTTCGAATTCCTTATTATCGCGGACGTCTACGAGTACAGCATTCTCGGCGTTTAGGGCTTGGACAACCTGGTTTATCGATAATTTGTTGCCGGCCGATGATGATTCTCGGCGTGCGAATAAGCCAACGAAAATTGCTAGTGCAGCTATCAGCCAGATTTCCTCTTGAATAAATAGTAGAATATCTTCCACTTCTTACCTCTATTGCTTTCATTTGATTATGGGTTAGCATCTAACGGAATTTTGTATCCGATTTGCCAGTGTTTAGACTCAATTAGTCCGCTAATTAATTTGCCAAACTTTGCTGGCCACTAGAGCCGTCAAGCCAGTAGAGAGCCGAAACGCTAACGAACATGCAATTTTGAGCATTCTCTCGATAATTTCGAGGGCCACACTATACATGATTAGCAGTGAATTCATCTTTAGACTTTTGTAACAATGGCCTTTGATTTTCTAACACGTTAGACTTTCGAGAAATCATTTTTGGTTGTAATTTGGTTCCATTCCTTGAAACTATCATCATTTTTTATTACTGTTGCATGGCTGTTATTGGTGGCCAGCAATCCCTGTTTTGCTCAATCTGAAGCGGATTATGAAAATCAACTGCAATCGTTAACGAAGACGATCGAGCAACTACAAAAAGAGTTGCGCAAGACGAAAAGTTCTCGCGATAAGCTGCAGCGCTCTCTGCAGGAGTCAGAAGAAGAAATTAGCACGCTACAAAGCAGAATTCTCGAAATAAAGGAGGCGCTGGATCGCGAAAAAAAGCAGTTAACCCAGCTACAGGGTCGCCGCTCTGAGCTGGAAGCATTACAAGAGCGTCAACGGCAGAAAATTAACCGTATTGTTCGACAAGCCTATGCTCTCGGACAGGAAAGTAAGATTAAATTATTACTGAATCAGGAAGCCCCTTATCGAGTCACTCGACTCTTGCGCTACCACGATTATATTGTCAGTGCCCACAAGCAGAAGCTTCAATCTTATTTGGATACCTTGAATAATATTGCTTTTGTCGAAAGCAATATTGCCGTTACCCTGAAAAACCTGGAAGTCAATCGCGCTAGACTCAATCAGCGCTTTCAAGACCTCAAAGACTCCCAAGTCAGACGACTACAAACTCTAGCAAATATTAATAGTGAACTGACAAATAAGGGTGGCTCTCTCGATCAATTGCAAGTTGATCGGGAGAAGTTGGAGCGTTTATTGGAGGAGGCGACTCGGGCGCTAAGTCAGTTGAAGTTACCCGGAGATGTCGACGCTTTCCACAAGGCTCGCGGGCAGCTACCTTATCCCGCTAACGGTCGTATTGCTTTCAGTTATGGGAGCCCAAGACATAGTGGCAAGATGCGCTGGCAGGGACTGTTTATCGTCGGAAAAGCTGGTAGTGATGTGGTTTCAGTGCACTACGGCCGCGTTATTTTTTCCGATTATCTGCGTGGTCATGGATTGCTGCTAATCATTGATCACGGCGACAGTTACATGAGTCTTTACGCCCATAATCAAATTCTCCTTAAGGAAACTGGAGAGTGGGCTAGTCGCGGCGAGCCTGTTGCTAAACTCGGTAACACGGGTGGTCAATCCCGCGCGGGACTGTATTTTGAAATCCGTCACGAAGGTAAACCGCAAAATCCCAAGCCGTGGCTGAAATACAACTAAAGTGAGACAAATTCCCTAAAGCTAATAGGATCCTTATATACTTCCAATCCAGTGGCGCACTCAAACGACAGGGCAGTCTGCCCGTGTAGATATTCAACCCAATAACTCAAGTCGCTTTAAATGTTTTTGTCGATTGGATTTACACAAGGCTATCCCACTCTGCCCGATAGCACTGCATCAATATTTAGCCACAACCTACCCATTAGACTTTTGCTAGATAACCCTTTGAATTGAAATGAGAAATCGGTTTATGAAGTTGCCATCAATAACTCGCTCGTGGTTGCGATTTTTTTGTATTTTCTGGATGGTTGCTACCCTGTCCGCCCAAGCTCAAAACAACAACGCTCCCTCAGGCGAGCTTGCTGATCGGCAGCCGCTACCACTTGAAGACTTGCGGTTGTTTACATTGGTTCTCGAGCATATTCGTCGCTCCTATGTAGAGCCAATTAGTGATCAAGCCTTATTGGAAAATGCCATTAAAGGCATGTTGCAGGAACTGGACCCCCACTCTGTTTATCTCGATGCCAAGCACTTTTCGGCTATTCAGGAAAATACTAAGGGCAAATTTAGTGGTGTAGGTTTGGAAGTTGGCACTGATGATGGTTATGTGAGAATTATCACTCCTGTTGATGGTTCTCCTGCTGCCATCGCGGGCTTAAAGGTTGGCGACCTGATTATCAAATTGGATGATGAATCTATTCAGGGTTTGAGTCTCAGCGAGGTCGCCAAGAGAATACGTGGGCTTAAAGGTACCAGTGTAACTTTCACTATCGTTCGTCAGGGCGTTGACGAGCCTTTTGATGTCACCGTTATTCGCGACACAATCAAAAGTCAGAGTGTCCGCTCCCGAGTTATCGAAGACAGTTATGGTTATGTGCGGATTTCCCAATTCCAATCCAATACTGGCAAAGACTTCACAAAAGCCATTTCCGATATGAGAGGCAATTATCCAAAACTAAAGGGCTTAGTGCTGGATCTGCGCAACAATCCCGGAGGCATATTGCAAGCCTCCGTAGAGGTGGTGGACGCGTTTATTCACGAAGGTGTCATCGTCTATACCGAAGGCCGGTTGGGTAATAGTAATCAGTCGTTCAATGCTGCTGAGGGCGATGTGGCAAATGGCCTGCCCCTGGTAGTGCTGATTAATGATGGGTCGGCTTCGGCAGCAGAAATAGTCGCCGGTGCCCTACAAGATCACCAGCGAGCAATTGTTATGGGCACCACCAGCTTTGGTAAGGGTTCTGTGCAAACTATTCTGCCAGTTGGAGAGAATAAGGGTATAAAGTTAACTACAGCTTTCTATTACACGCCGGCTGGACGATCCATTCAGGCCCAAGGCATTATTCCGGATATTGAAATTAAGCGAGCAACCATCACTGAGCTTGATCAAGTGAGGCAGCTCAAAGAGGCTGATCTAAGCGGGCATTTTAGCAATAGGGGTAGCACTGAAGAAAGTCATCAGCGGACTCTAGAAACAGACGACAGTCGTCGAGATATGTTGAGGGACAACCAGCTATTTGAAGCGATAAACATGCTAAAAGGCCTGGCAATTTTCAAGCAAGCCAGCCAAAAATTGTCCGCAGAGTAGTAACCGAGTATCAACGGGCAAACTAAATGTCTGTTGAATTCAGAGCCGGTAATTTGCTAGAGTAAAAATGCTGTGCTGCCGTTGCTTATGAGCGTTAAGCATCTAGTTATAATACTTAACGAAATGCAACTTGCCTCATGATACGATGACTCTACACAAACGAATTTGCATGGGAAAATAGAAGTCGGCCCCATAAAGCTACATCCGCTCGCGTTCACTGATCGCTCTCTAGGGTAAAAAAGTCACAAGAATAGAGAGTTCCCGAACAAAGCCCCGTAACTTGTGAGATCTCAGCAAAGCTTTTGTGAAGAGATGATATGCTGAGAATAGAACGCCGGTTAAGCAGAGGGCTTAACCTTTAGTAGATCAAACTTGATGCAAAAAGGTGTTGGATGCTCTGACTAGGTTTTGTCAGCGAATCTCTTTTCCTGATAGTGTTGTTGTAACTTGTTTAAGTTTTTATCAAATTAAACTTGTATCAAGAACCACACGTCTTCCCTTAGACGCTGCGAATTTTTGACTAAGGAAAACGCAGCGCAGCGGGAAGCTGGTTATTTAAAGGTCTGATTGCAGATTTTGACTGAGGCTTTCATCTTACTTACGCATAGCGTTTGTTAGAGTCTAAGCTTAGCCTTGAGCTAATCGGCCACAGCGAAATCAATAAACAGGTAACTTTATCCTCCCTCCACAATAATTCTCTGAACAAGGTAATCCTTGCTATGGCAAATTTCGATATATTGAACCCACTCCAGCGTCCACAATCATTGGATGTCACCAACACTGGTCTAGTTCCCATGGTGGTTGAGCAGACGTCCCGTGGAGAGCGTTCTTACGATATATATTCTCGCCTGTTAAAAGAAAGAGTTATCTTTCTGGTTGGTCAAGTTGAAGATTACATGGCGAACCTAGTGGTAGCGCAATTGCTTTTTCTAGAGGCTGAGAATCCAGATAAAGACATTCATCTATATATCAATTCTCCTGGAGGTTCAGTAACCGCCGGTCTATCTATTTATGACACAATGCAGTTCATTAAACCTGATGTCAGTACTATGTGTATCGGACAAGCCTGTAGCATGGGGTCGTTTTTGTTAACCGCGGGAGCGCCCGGAAAGCGTTATTGTCTGTCTAATTCCCGAACTATGATTCACCAACCTAGCGGTGGAACCCAGGGGCAGGCGACCGATATATCCATTCATGCCGAAGAGATCCTGAAGATTCGTAGACGGCTCAATGAGATTATGTCTGAGCACACAGG
>JBLIHY010000073.1:0-11138 GCA_047634655.1 Cellvibrionaceae bacterium | reverse complement strand
TCCATAGTGCGTCGCTATCGATAGCCACAACTTTCCCAGTCTCTTTCAACATATTCTTTGAAGGGCCATTTTGAATCACAATTTACCAATGAGTTTACGAAATATTATTTTCAGTGGATGATTTCCCAGAGAATATTAATCTGTTCACCCTACAGAAGAATTTCTATTTGACCGCTTCTACCGAACGCGCAATGCGTCGAGCAGTTAATACTGGAATTTCACCAACAACAGCGATACTCCGATCCGGTTCGAAATCCACTGGAGTCACCACCATAACCGTTGCCCCGTGTCGGGCCGTAGCTTTTTTTAATGGTAAAAATGCATGGTTGGTTATAAATACAGAAAGCGACACCAAGCCATCCGCATACATCAACACTTGCTCGCCCTGAGCCGTTAGACGGGTGCCTACCGACTCAAAGCCATCTGGAAGCCAAGTGACTTGCCAACTCGTTTGATACTGTTCAGTCTGACAGGGTTCTATCTCCGGTACTCGCCAGATGTAATTTGCAGTCGTTTTTTCTTCAGGCCAACCGGACTCGTCGGCTAGCTGTAGGGATACGGTTTGTAATCGCTCAATAATTTTTTCTTTCTCATAAGTAATCACCTTTAAAATTAAGCCTGTGGATTTATCGACGCTATATCGATAACCATAGCGATAGGTATCTTTGGGGTAAATATCAAAAATAACTGCATTGCGGTCGGCAACCCGCTCGACACCCCTAACCTTAAAGTCATAGCTTGAGAGACTAGACTCCGGTTGGGGGATGGACCAAACACCAATGGCGGTATCACCCAATTCACAATTAAATAAGCTTTGTTGACGCACCACTTCACGCGGTGGGCCATCTAAGAATAATAATTTCTGGTGAATCTGCCCACCTTTAAAACGATGGTAAAGTCGATATGTAGTGATGTAACCATTAGCCTCATAGGTAAAAAGACTTTGGTAACTAAAGGTTTGGTTTGCTCGATTAAACAAGGAGACCAGATCTGACAGGGTATCGATGACAAAGATTTTATCATCGCGAGCAACTTCCGGATTACCATCGTTAATGTGTGGCTTGGAAGTTTCTGGAATCATTGCCGTGGGTTCGGCGGACACTTCTGCGATTAGAAGTGCTAAAAGGAATAGAATTGAGGCACGCTTCTGTATGTTCGGCATCGACGGTTTCGCTTTTTTAGCGAATGCTTGGAATGATATCGGTCTCAGGAGTACTTGGAGTAAAGGATCCGGAGGGATTCCTTGAATTATAAGATAAAACAATATCGGGAAGATAACTCCGAAAAACAGTAGAGAGTCACCAGGACTGGACTCACTCTGCTTCAGGCACACGAACGTATGGCAGCACCCCCTGCTGAGTATGTTGAGAAGCATTTTGGGCATGTTCTAGCATGAGGCGGCTGGCTTCTGACTTCATTTGTTCGAGTTGTTGTTCGGTTGCCTCATTTAAGATAATTGGTTGCTTCTGCTCCTTAGGTCCATTTATATCGCCGAGACCCACGGGTTGGACGCTGGTGTCCGGAGCTAGCAGTGGTCCGGGACTGTTTGGATTTTGAGAGACGGGTGCATCAGCAATTGAGGATAAGTTATCGCCAGTTGGGGCGAGTTGAATAGCGACCATGACTGCGCCAGCCACTGATGCGGCAATGCCGAATCGAACTATGTTTATCCAAGTGCTTGATGACTTGCTTTTAGTCTCGACAGACAGCGCTGACTCATCGGCAATAGCCGAGGAAATTTTGGCATACAGATCCGGGCTGACTGCCAGGTCCGAGAACCCTTTCATATCATTTTTAAGGACCGAACTAGTGAGCTGGTAGCATCGCCACCTTTTTTCTACTTCTGAACCTCCAGTCTTGAGTAGGCGCCGCAATTCTAATTCTGATGCCTCTCCGTCTACCAGAGCGGACAATGATTCAAATATTGGATCGTTAACTGATGATTTGGACTTGTTTGATGTAGGCATAAATTATAGATGAGGTCTATTAGTTAATGTTTAGCAACATGCATTCCGACTAAGTAATCTGGGCAAAGTTCACGCGATACCGAAAAATAAATAATGAACTCCTCTCAAAAATCCACACATGCTTGTATACAAAAGTCAAAATACCGTCAACCTCGTACAATTTAATCAGCACCATTTGAATTGGGTACAATACAAGCATGAGTACTTAAACTATTACAGTTTTTAAAAAATATCCGATTTTTTTTGCAAAATTCCATCAAGATATCAGGGGCCTAAGCGCTTTATCAATCACTTCACGGGCACGAAAGATACGAGAACGCACAGTTCCTATAGGGCATTCCATCACATCTGAAATCTCTTCATAGCTCAATCCATCCAGTTCGCGCAGAGTAATGGCCACGCGCAAATCTTCGGGAAGCTGAGAAATAGTCCGCTCGACCATCTCCTTTAGTTGATCGCAAAGTAAACTGCTTTCTGGCGTATCGATATCTTTCAGTAAATCGTTACCGCCGAAGTGCTCTGCATCATCAATGTCGACATCTGTGCCCGGTGGCCGCCGTCCTAACGACACCAAGTGGTTTTTGGCCGTGTTAATCGCAATTCTATACATCCAAGTATAAAAGGCGCTGTCGCCGCGGAAATTTTCCAAAGCTCGATACGCCTTGATAAACGCTTCTTGAACTACGTCTTGCACATCGGCACTATCGCGAATATAGCGGTGTACTACTGAAACAATTTTATGCTGATATTTCAGCACCAACAGATCAAAGGCACGCTTGTCGCCTCGCTGTACCCGTTCAACCAGCTGTTGATCAGTAACCTGCGCTGTTTTCGCAGTCATATTCGCTCCCATTTATTAGTTCAAAACCCATAGTTTTTGTAATTTTTAAACAGGATTTCTCCAAACAAGAAGCCGAATCGAAAACCCTAATCCCATATCCGTTCTTATTGAATCTCAAAGATTCTCTGTGTATTTTCAAGTGGTATACTTGCTCGCTAACAATATTAACTGATTATTTTATCAATGATAAAGCACCATCGTCACGATATTCTTGTTATTGGCAGCGGTGCCGCTGGTCTGGCACTGGCGCTGCATCTATCTAATTTCGGGACTATAGCGGTTTTGAGTAAAAACAGGCTGAAAGACGGTTCCACCTGGTATGCACAAGGTGGAATCGCAGCTGTATTAGATGATGAAGACTCCGTAGAGGACCATGTGCGCGATACTCTAACTGCTGGTGCCGGATTGTGCCACCCCGACGCAGTGCGATTTACCGTGGAACATAGCGCCAAGGCCATTGAGTGGTTAATTGAGCAGGGAGTTAACTTCACCCGCGATAACGGGAAAGACCAATACCACCTCACTCAGGAAGGTGGCCACAGCCACCGCCGCATCATTCACAGCGCCGACGCAACGGGCGAAGCTGTGCACAAAACACTGATCGAGCGAACCAGGAACACCTCTAATATCGAGCTATTTGAGCAGCATATCGCCATCGATCTTATTCAACAAGCGGATAGTAGTAGTCGACGTCTGCGCTGTAGCGGTGCCTATGTCTATGATCGCGGCCTGGACAAAGTCGTAACTTTCCAAGCCAAAATAGTGGTTTTAGCCACGGGCGGCGCCAGTAAGTCTTATCTATATACCAGCAATCCAGACGGCGCCAGTGGTGATGGCATTGCGATGGCCTGGCGATCAGGCTGCAGGGTGGCGAATATGGAATTCAACCAATTCCATCCCACATGTTTGTATCATCCCAAGGCAAAAACTCTACTGATAACCGAAGCGCTTCGCGGAGAAGGCGCTCATTTGAAGCTCCCAGACGGATCGCGCTTCATGCACAAGTTTGATGAGCGCGGAGAACTTGCCTCGAGAGACATCATAGCTCGCGCTATTGATCACGAAATGAAACGGCTTGGATGTGATCACGTTTATCTGGACATCAGCCACAAGCCACCGGAATTCATCCGTGAGCATTTTCCCAACATCAACAAATGTTGCTTAACATACGGCATTGATATCACCCGCGAAGCCATCCCAGTAGTACCCGCGGCCCACTACACCTGTGGCGGCGTGATGGTTGACCAATATGGCCAGACTGACTTAATGAATCTCTATGCTATTGGTGAAACTTCCTTTACCGGTCTCCACGGCGCTAATCGCATGGCCAGCAACTCGCTATTAGAGTGTGTGGTGTACGCGCACTCCGCAGCAAGCAGCATAAAAGAAAAGATAGATCAGATAGCCGCTCCAGATATGGCCGACGCTTGGGACGAGACGCGCGTCACCGACTCCGATGAAGATATTGTGATCGCTCACAACTGGGATGAATTGCGACGTTTTATGTGGGACTACGTGGGGATCGTGAGAACCCAAAAACGCTTAGAGCGGGCGATGCACCGCGTCAAGTTACTCCAGCGGGAAATTTCTGAATACTACAGCAACCACAAAGTCAGTAACGATTTAATCGAATTGCGCAACCTAGCCACAGTGGCACAGTTAATTATTCGCTCTGCTATGGAACGCAAGGAAAGCCGAGGTCTGCACTATTCTCTGGACTATCCAGAACTGGGAAAAATTGCTCGAGACACCATACTGGTACCCACCAATTTTGCCGCACAAAATATTATCGTCAGCCAAACCGACTAGTATCTACTTAGCACTAACGGAGTAAACAAGTAACCATGGTAATTTTTCAATATCATGAGTAAGCGTAAGTTAAATCGACGTCAAACCTGGCGCATTGAAAAAATCCAACGCGAACGACTCGCCAGAGCCTGCAAACGCGAGGAAAATATCGACGGCAATTCGTCACTGGGATCGGAACAGGAAGGCCTAGTCATTGCTCACTTCGGAACTCAGGTAGAAGTCGAGCCAAAAGAGCAACCGGGACAACACAGACGCTGCCACTTTCGTGCAAATCTGGGTTCACTGGTGACAGGGGACAGAGTCGTCTGGCGCGATGGCGATCCTACCGGCGTGGTCGTCGCCGTCGAGGAAAGAGATTCCGAGCTGTCTCGCCCGGACCCTCATGGAGACATGAAAACCATCGCCGCCAATATCGATCGTATTCTGATAGTGGTTGCATCTGTCCCCAAGCCGCACACGCAACTGGTGGATCGCTATCTAGTTGCCGCTGAATCGTTGAATATAAAGCCATCTCTGATCATCAATAAAATCGATTTGGTGGAAGCTGGAAACCAAAGCGTCATCGAGAAGTTCATTAAACCCTATCAATCCCTCGGCTATGAAGTAATCACCGTGTCGGCTAGAGAGGAAAAGGGATTACTCGAACTCGCTGCACTTGTAAAAGAACACACCAATATCTTCGTTGGCCAGTCCGGCGTTGGTAAGACCTCATTAATTAATAAGCTGATCCCGGATCTGAATCTGCAAATAGGAGAACTTTCGCAGAGCAGCCAAAAAGGCACTCACACCACGACGACCGCACAGCTTTTTCATTTTCCTCAGGGTGGCCGCCTTATTGATTCGCCCGGGATACGCGAGTTCGGCCTTTGGCACATGACTCCCGAGGAAATCCTTCATGGCTTTGTGGAATTTAGTCCCTTCGCAGGCCGGTGCAAATTTCGCAACTGTCGCCATGAACAAGAACCAAATTGCGCTATTCTCCATGCTCATCGCGACGGGCACATAAGCGATCATCGCTTCTCAAGCTATTTGGCCCTAAGAGAGCAAAGCGAAAGCGCCGAGGCGAGCAGGAAGCCACAATAGTGGTGTAAGTTAAATATCGAGCTTTTTCAAGATCGCAAAATGGTCAAAGGGCCAGAATAAACATTCATCACTCTTTCGAAATAACAATACTGGGACACGAGTGCCGTATTTTCGGAGTAAATTTGGATCGCTGGCAATATCCACCTCGTGATACGTAAAATCGCAGTCCTGGAAGCACTGTTCAATTTCTTCTACGGCTCGCTCGCAGAGATGACAACCTACGGAAGTAAAAAGTATTAGCTTTTGCATATTTAGAGGCCGGGGTATTACACGCGTTAATCCAAAAACAAGTTAGAGCGATAAAACGAAGATACAAAAGAATTGGTTAAGCAGAAATTCCGGCATTCGATATCGCGCGGAGTCGCCGCAACTTAGCAAATCGGCAACAAGCAAACCCACAGCCTTATTACTTTACCGAAATCAAAGGTTTCTCATGACTCAAGACAGGCGACTCAGTGACGAGGATCAAGCTAGGGTAAATCAGTATCTCAACCAGCCTATCTACCGGGTGCAACGAAAAGCCTTTCGACCCTGGTTGCTTCTAGGCATTATTCTGCTGGTAATGACAGCATTGAGTTTGCTGAGTTATTTACTAGCTTACCTCCACGGCGTGGTTTAAATCAGTATCTGGAGAAGTCTTTTCCAGAGTTAGACCTTTATTACGAGAACGCTAACAGAGAAAGTCGCTGTTTGAATCCCTTGATAGCCGACAAAAGCTCTGTATAATCCGCCTTGCTTGTCAGGCAAACCCAAACGTTAGCAAAGGCTAACACTTCTAACATGCGGACGCGTTCTGGCAAGAAAAATGATTCCGGAGAGGTGGCTGAGTGGCCGAAAGCGATGGTCTTGAAAACCATTGACTGTAACAGGTCCCAGGGTTCGAATCCCTGCCTCTCCGCCAATTTATCAGCTCTTGGTAATGTTCCGTTAATCGAGACAAACTAGCTAACCTTCTCTCTCCTATTAAACTAGCACCCGAAAATAAAACTCTAAGATTTCAACGTTTCGCAACGAGAATCGATATAGAGTGCATTCGAGAACACCACAGCATATTAGGGAGACTGGCATGCCCTTCGTATCGGCCTCGCCAGCATATCTATAACCAAACTTTTTGACCGCGGCTCAAGCGAAGATTTAGAAAATTACGCCCATTCGCCATCAATGCAATCACTAATCAATTCTCCTAATAAGTTCAGCAACAATTTTCTCAACTCTTTTTCATCACACTCAAAATTGCCATCAGGATCGTTAAAAATGTTAACTAGAATAGCCGTTACCGGTGCCGCAGGTCGTATGGGAAGAGCGTTAATTGAAACCCTTCACTGTTCTCCCAACGCAGAATTGACGGCTGCTATCGAAAGGTCGGAATCACCCTTCATCGGTGCCGATTGCGGTGAAGTTTCCGGACTGGGTAAGAACGGTATTCTGATTGCTGGAAATCTCGTCGAAGTGGCGAAACAATTTGATGTGTTAATTGATTTCACCACCCCGGAAGCGAGTATTGCCAATACGCGTTTCTGCGCGGATCATCACAAGAGTATTGTGATCGGCACAACCGGATTTTCAAGCGAGCAACAGACTCAGTTAAGTACTTTGGAATTTTGCTTACCTATGGTCAGAGCAGCTAACTACAGTACAGGTGTCAACTTATGCCTCAAGCTATTGGAGTTGGCTGCAGACACACTGAAGGACGAAGTCGATATTGAAATTGTCGAGGCCCATCATCGGCACAAAGTGGATGCCCCCTCCGGGACAGCACTCGCCATGGGTGAAGCTATTGCAGACGTCTTGGGCCGAAATTTGAACGATGTGGCTGTCTATGGCCGCGAGGGGCAAACGGGAGCTCGCGACCGGCAGACGATCGGTTTTGCGACTATACGGGGTGGAGACACCGTAGGCGATCACACCGCTATGTTTATGGCTGATGGCGAGCGTTTGGAGATTACTCACAAGGCTTCCAGTCGCATAGCTTTCGCTCGCGGCGCTGTACGAGCCGCAGTCTGGATTTCGGGAAAAGACAAAGGCCTCTATTCCATGCGAGATGTTCTTGGCCTGTAGATCGGTCGCGATTACTTATAAAACCAAACTACTGACCCGAAGGCCTTAGATACCGCCAGCACAACGGCCACTATCGCGTCGACAGCAACTCCTCCAAGCGGACCAAGCTCCGCGGGCGAACTATTATTATTTAAGATTTTTCCAACAAAACCACTTTGAACCCCCGCTCTTTAATGAGCACCCTTTGTTTCGGCAGAAACGTTCCTGCTACGGCTTCTAAAGGGACAAACTCATTCACCACAAACATTGCCGCGCCACCCACTGACATTTTCTCAGCAGCAGATTGAGCAAACTGCTTAATAAGCTGCTTTTGATGTGCGAAGCCCTGGTGAAAAGGAGGGTTACAAAGAATTAGGTCAAAGCTGTCATTGATCGTATTGGCGCAATCGCTGGCGAGTATCTGAACGGCCATAGCATTCATGGAAGCATTGGCCTTTGCGCAGCTAATAGCGGCTAAATTATTATCGGTAGCGGTTATTGAAGTGAAATTGTAGCCTCCTAAATTCATAAAAATCCAACCGTAACCACAGCCCAGATCTAAAACCTTCTCAGGCTTTGCCTTCCATTTCGGCCAATGTATGCTCAACGCCTCCAATAGCAATTCCGTTCCAGCATCGATTTTATTCCAGCCATAAACGCCGGGCTTACTCAGAAATTGTGCGTCTTTATTAGTCAGTTTTATGAGCCGCGGCTCGGGATATTGCTGGCAATCCAACTTCGCTGAGACAGAAAGCTGTGAGAAGCGGCCGATATAATGTTGGCCCGTTTTCTTCAGCTTACCGTTTGCGTGAAACACCTTTATAAGGTTATCCGCATAAGTCTTAATGCCTTGTTGTTTTAGGCCACAGATAAACAATTCACCATCGACCTGATCCAGCAGATCGGCTGCCTGATTTAACAAATGGTGAACCAGAGGTTTCTCTTTAGAAATTCGATAAAGAATTTTTTCTACCGGCACTTCTTTTGGATAGTCTTTTACGTCGAAGTCGCTAAAGATTGCTCGAATTTGCCGACGGGTAGCCGCTTGCCAGACATCAAAGCGATTGGTGATTAGCGTTAACTGTGGGTGGGCAGCAACGAGTTCGACGAGCTCGACGACATTCTCATCAGCAAACCAAAATGTCGGCTCTAAAATATTTTGCAGTTCGGCAAACAGGGATGTACAAGCGCTATCTCGAATCAAAATAATCGGCCTCAGTGAATTTTCTTCTCGCCAGATTCTACAGATTGGTAAATTAAAGTGTTAATGGTCATTGGACCCACACCGCCGGGCACGGGCGTATAGGCGGCAACGCGATCCAGCAGCGGCGCTAGTTCAATATCGCCGACGCCGCCTGGGTGATAGCCCGCATCGACAACTACCGCATCGTCCTTCACCCAATCTGCCTTTATGAACTCGGGCTTACCGACGGCGCCAACCAGTATATCGGCTTGCCGAACCAGCGCTGGTAAATTTTGGGTGCGAGAATGGCAAATAGTGACCGTAGCGTTAGCCGCTAATAGCATCATGGCCATGGGCTTACCCAGTATAGGACTGCGGCCTACGACGACAGCATGTTTGCCCTCCAGAGGAATCTGATAGGCTTCCAAAATACGCATAATACCTTTTGGAGTGGCGCAACCATAAGCCTCCTCCCCCATACTCATGCGCCCAAAGCCCAGACAAGTCACTCCATCGACATCTTTGCTCAAGTCAATGGCATCAAAGCAGACTCTCTCGTTTATTTGCGCCGGAACTGGATGTTGCAACAAGATACCGTGGATATCCTGGTTACGATTTAATTCTTCGATTGTGTTCAGTAATTCTTCAGTGGCAGTTGAGCTGGGCAACTCTACTTTCAGGGACTCCATGCCAATGCGCTCACAGGCGCGGCCTTTCATGCCGACATAAGTTGCCGAAGCCGGGTCGCTACCGACAAGAATCGTTGCCAATATTGGCGCTCGGCCCGTACGCGCCTTAAGGGCGGCGACTCGCTTAGTGAGTTCTTCTTCGGTTTTCTTTGCCAGCGCTTTACCATCGAGTACCAGAGCAGCCATAACTTTATTCCGCTAGTGATTGTTGTTATCGGATCGGCTTTAAGTGTCGCGATCGTTGAGAGTTTGGAAAGACGGCTATTTTCCCATAGGCATGCTGAGACGCCAAGGAATAAAGCGGCGATGCGGAGAATTAGCCTATTTGCAGTGCGCTAAAAAACGGAAAGCGTTATTCATTACAGATTGGGATTTTGGGCTAGGCTTTTAAGCACTTGTCGCTTCAAACAAAACACACCACCCAGGTGCACTTAGAAAGAATATCCCTATACGCTTGGCTTCGGCATCCATGCCTCAGCCAGTTTTACACAGAGGGTGTTTTCTTTGCGAGGCGCTCGATAAGTCGAGGGCGGCGGTAATTAATGCTGTGATCTAGTCATGCTGCTTGGTAGACGCCTTTCAATAATCCCAATCGATTTGTGGATAACGTGACGCGTGCAGATTGCCCATCGTGCCGCTTCTGGTGGAACACGATATAACGTCTAATCCAGAGCAAACAGGTCTCTATTTTGCGTTTGGCGTAGCGCCGTTGGAGTATGTCAGTTTGGTGGGGGGCGAGGAATGGGGACGACTCTATGTCTTTAGTAGTCCATATAAAACATAAGAATTAAAGCTGAAAATCACACTGTATAGACAGGCAGAAAAGCAAAAATTTCCGACTAATTGCACTTTTGGGGATACTTTCCGTATTTTTGCCAGAGGTGTTTGACTAAACTTTGCGCTAAGCTGCTTGTCATAAGGATTTTTGTTTAAATAAAAACTGAAGAGAAAGCGTATTAGGCGGACGCTTTTCGGAGTGAAACACGGAATCATTCCGCCTAATAATATTGTTAGGGATATAAAACGGATAGCCACTAGTTCTTTAGTATGATGGTTAGCGGAACGGTAGTGACTAATTTAGTAAAGACGTAAGTAGAAATAACAAATGAAAATAAAATGTACTAATTGTGGGCATACTGAAAAAACAGATAAAGATTTTTTTGTAAAGTTAATTGGTGGCACTATTCCTATTGGTGGTTTTTGGGCTTGGACTACTTATTTTTTTGCGGGTACAGGGTTCGCAATGGCCATAGTAGTAGCTATGATCGGCGGTGGCGTTGCTATGTTGATATTCAAAGATGAGATTGTAGAATGGATAATTAATAAGGACTATAAATGTCCTAAATGCGGTGAAATTGAATGGAAAGCTGATATTGATGAAGAAAAAGCAACTCCTAACATCAAAGAGCAAGAAGAGTCTCAGAGCAAAAAAGCACACGCTATAGAACCTCAGAAAAGAATAGTTGTTGTTGAAGCTTTATTGCACTCAAAAGATTATGAGTTCGAAAGAATAGGAGCTGGCTGGATTA
>JBLIHY010000072.1:0-11163 GCA_047634655.1 Cellvibrionaceae bacterium | reverse complement strand
CAATCCGATCAACAAGATACTCCTGTACTAAACGCTACAATTTATCAGAATGCCTTTGAAAGAATTGAAAGCGCTATATTCGTTCGTTCAAGTAATTAAATACTAACAAGGGCCAGCATGCAGAAAATTTACTCGTTGCACTCGAAAATTTCTGGTGTGGTCGACGTTAGGCACATAAACGAGGAATCATAGATATGAGCGAAGATATGGATAAAAGTGAAATAATTCAGGAAGAAACTAGCATTTCCTCATCGACCACAGCTGAGCCTAGTTCTAAGCCAAAACCGAAAGCTGCGGCAAAGAGAAAAGCAAAGCCGAAAGTGAAAAGAGAATTCCCTCAGCACACCATCGAAGAGTCTCGCAAGGTTCTTGACACTATCAAAGATTATAATTCTGGAAATCCATGGTCTCCGACTGATATAGCAGCTGCACTAGATATGGGTAAGGGAAATAATTTCTATTACCTCACGGCTTCTGCTCGCGCTTATGGATTAACTCTTGGAACAAGAGATTCAGCAAAAATTGATATTGGTCAAATTGGAAGAAAGCTAGCCTATCCAAAAACTCCTGCTGAAGAATATAGCGCGGTAGAAGAAGCGTTTTTAAATATAGATTTATTTAAAAAGGTTTATGAATATTATCAAGGAGAAAATCTCCCAGAAATTCAATATTTAAAAAATACTCTTAAAGCTGAGTTTGGTGTAGATGAAACCCTGCAAGATGAGTTTTATGAGCTTTACCAAAAGAACCTTAAATTCATTAAGAAAACATCTGATAAAACAGGCGTCGAAACAAAAGCGAGTGCTGTGTCAGATTCTGGCTCTTCATCAATAGTTCTGGGTGAATCTACGAGTGCTAGTGATCTAGTTGCTTTCGTTGCAATGCCATTCTCTGAAAAGACATCGGATTACCCTGAAGGGTATTTTGATGAAGTGTTAAAACATCTTATTACCCCTGCTGCCGTAAAGACCAATTTCAACGCCAAGACTGCAAAGAAATCAGGTAGCGAAGTAATTCAGTCGACAATCGTAAATGACCTTGATACAGCGGACGTAGTTATCGTTGGTCTAACTGAACACAACCCCAACGTTCTATTTGAATTAGGTATGCGAATAGCCTTCAATAAGCCTGTATGCTTAATCCGCGCAAAAGGCACAGCTCCTAATTCGATATAGATCACATGCTAAGAGTCTATGATTACAACCCATGTTTGTGGCCATCAACTCTTTCAGATGATATTCCCGGCTTAAGCGAGCACATTTCTGAAACTTGGAAAAATAAAGATAAAGAAAGGTCTCATCTCAACATTCTTAGAGAGAATAACTAATGCCTAACAAATCAAGCAATAAGGACGCGCTAAAGCGCGCCTCTTCTTGAGGCGTCATGTGGAGTATTCTCTTGAAGAACCTACGAACTAACTCACAATGACAGAAAACAAACCGTAAAAGGAACTATCTAATGAAAGTACTCATTGTTTTAACCTCACACGATCAACTGGGTGATACTGGCAAAAAAACAGGCTTTTGGTTGGAAGAATTAGCCAGCCCTTACTACCACTTTAAGGATGCCGGCGTACAAGTTACGCTAGCCTCACCATGTGGCGGCCAACCGCCGCTTGATCCAAAAAGTCACGAACCTGATTTTCAAACCGATGATACGCGCCGATTTGACGATGACCAGGCTGCCCAGAATGAACTGGCGAACACTGCGAAATTAGCAGAAATGAAAGTAGATGATTTTGATGCGGTATTCTATCCCGGTGGCCATGGTCCATTATGGGACCTGCATAATGACAATGATTCAATTGCGCTGATTGAAGGCTTTATTGCTGCCGGAAAACCTGTAGCGGCTGTCTGTCATGCACCCGCGGTACTATTAAAGGCTAAGAATCAAAATGGTGATCCTTTGGTTAAAGGGAAAGAAGTCACTGGTTTTAGTAACTCCGAAGAAGCCGCAGTGGAATTAACGGATGTCGTTCCCTATTTACTCGAAGATCAGCTTGTCTCAATGGGTGGAGTTTACCAGAAGGTTGAAGACTGGAATTCGTTGGCCGTTGTTGATGGTTTGATTATAACAGGGCAAAACCCTGGCTCGTCAGCTGCTGTTGCTGAAGCTTTGGTAAAAGCGATTAACTAGTTTGAATGCACATAACAAGCACATGCAGTCGGACCGACAAACCACTACGCGTTTTGTCGGTCCGCTGATGCGCCGCGTTAAATAAAAAACTACTGGAATATCTGATGACGAGAAAATTATGAATAAGTATAATTTTTTAAGTCTAAGAGGCTTACCTTGGTTGTTGGTTATGTTGTCTCTTATAGGTTGTGTTAGTCAGCAAGTAAATACAAAAAGTAGTGTGATGGAGTATTTATATCCTAACTCTAGTGATACCTACGAAACTCCATCTATACCCAGTTTTAAACTGCCTTTACGTGTAGGTGTTGCGTTTGTTCCTGCCAGCCGACAAAGCTCGTCTACGCATAATTTCTGGACTGGGCGCTCCTATTCAGGATTGATATCGGAGGCTAAAAAGAGTGAGATACTCGAAGATGTCTCCGAAAATTTTAGAGGTTTAGACTTTGTAAGTAGCATTGAGGTTATTCCAACTACCTACTTAACACCTGGAGGAGGCTTTTCTAATCTGTCACAAATTAAAACCATGTATGGAATCGATGTAATTGCACTAGTTTCATATGATCAAGTGCAGTTCACGGATGAAGGAATGTTATCACTCAGTTATTGGACAATTGTTGGTGCATACGTGATTTCAGGTGAAAAAAATGACACGAACACATTAATGGATACAGTCGTCTATGATATTTCAAGCAAGAAACTGCTATTTAGAGCGCCGGGAACTAGTCAGATATCAGGAAAATCTACTCCTATCAATTTAAGTGAAGAGCTGAGAGCTGATAGCATTCAAGGATTTGAGCAGGCCGCTGTAAATATGGCTGCGAATTTAAAAACCCAGCTTGCTTCATTCAAAAAAAGAATAAAGGAGAACCCAAGCCAAGTCCAAATCACACATCGTGAAGGATATGGTGGCGGTGGTGGTATTCAATGGAAATTCCTGTTGATATTGGCTGGGCTGGCAATTTTAAAGGTTGCCAAAGGGTAGCACAATTATGGGCACTGCAAGGACTAAGTTTCTTAGTGCCGCCGCGTTTTTTTATTTTCTGTGGGTACTCCAGAGTTATTCGGGTTTACTGGAGTTTAATCGACAACAGATATTGTCTGGAGAGGTTTGGCGGCTCTGGACCGGCCATTTAGTACATACGGATAGCCTTCATTTTTCGCTAAATATTGTGGCGGCATTAATTATCTACTTTACGTTTTTTACGGGGACAAAATTTGGCGAGCTGTTGGTGTGCAGTTTTGTTTTTGCCACTTTAATCAGCATAACGCTATTGTGCATCTACCCAAGTCTCGTTTGGTATAACGGCCTATCAGGTCTACTGCACGCACTAGCGGCCTATTTCTCTATGCGCCTGGCTAGAGATGAAGGCAGGATGTTTTGGGTGGGTTTGGCCATTGTATGGGGGAAAGTATTGATCGAGGCGGTGCGTGCCCACTTCGGGTATGAAAGTCCGATCGGCGATATGACAGTTATAACCGAGGCCCATTTTATCGGGGCATTCTTTGGGACAACGACAGCTATTATTTGTATGACGTATTTACGAGGCAAAGGTAATCCTGAGCACAATTAAATAGAGGCGCAGTAATGATTTTTTACTTCTTGTGGCAAGTCAAGCAATAATTTAACAAACGCGTCAATCAGGACGCTCGCAAGCTCGCGCCTATTACGCGGGCGTTATAGCTAGGAGAAATAGTGGAAAAAAATAGATTTTTTCTAATTATTAATAGAGTGAACTCCGTTCTAATTCTCCTGGCAGTTACGGGTGCGATTCTTTCCATGGCCTTCGTAATGGGAATCAGCAATGAATGGGGCAACAGCAATACTGTTCAGGTAACAGCCGACTCTAATGAACCAGAAAGCAAATCCGTTGACTTAAGATTAGGAGGTCTTGAAGAAATGAGAGGCCACAATATCCAAACAATTAACCCACTTTCTGATAAAGCTTCGCGAGGGCTAAGCTCTGGGTATGGTGGTTCACAAATTCGCAATGTGTTGTTTTTGTTGGGCGAGCAACTTGAATCAAAGTGGCTTTATGAAAAACACAGTAATCTGATAAATTGCTTTTGCAAATTACAAGCTTCAAATAAGTAAAACGGCGAAGACCCAGTCTTGGCCTTATATATATCTGCACTCAAAGATGATACTAATGGCGATGGTAAGCTTTCGGAAAAAGATGGCATCACCTTGGCTTTGGCTCATATTGATGGAACCAAGTATTCCGAAGTTGATCAAGACATTAGTAAAATTCTTGATTCAACCGTTATCGATAATGGCAAATTAGTATCCTTTCTTCTCCATATAGGTACTAATGTAGTAGTAAAAAAATACTCAATAGCTACATTTGAGTTAATATCGGAACGTATTATTAGTCCTAGTATCAACTTTGAGCCGCGACAATAGTTTTTAAATTCCATAGTACATCTCCTCAGGTGTTTTGTAGTGGTAACGTTTCCTTGGTCGCTGATTTAAGCTGAGAGCGATTCTGTTGCATTGCTGCTGTGTTAGAGCGGCCATACGCCAGATTTGACAATAGCTCGGCGGAACAACATCAGAAGGATTTGGATTCGTCAAAAGATAACGAGAAATAGGCGTACTTTTCCATACTGATCGTGGCATCGAATATATGGGTGGAGAATTTCAGAAGCTGTTAAAAGAAAATGGATTTAAGCATAGCTTGAACAGACCGGAGGCATTGTACGGACAATGCCTTTATGGAATTATCCCTCCACCGTTTAAAAGCTGAGCTTATTTGCGGCACCATATAGCGCAAGGCGACAGAGCTTCGACGCGCCCTATCGATACACATTAATGATTTTTACAACACCGTTTGGTTGCATTTAGGATTAGATTATGAGTCACCGATAGAATATGAACAACATGCAGCGTAGATAAAGTGGTGTCCATTTTATCGGGGGAAGACCGCGCGATAAAACTGCGCCGCCTCTCGTTAGGTTTAAATAGGTAAAGTATGGTATCAAAGGCTAAACTCTATCCTAAACTAGATGAGCTAGAAACTCAGCTTCGGGAAATCCTTTTGCCTCATTTGAGAAATGCTGCGGAGGGTAAAAATAATCTAATTTTTTGCGTAAAGGTATTCAATCCATTCAGCGAACTGAAACATAAAACAGATAAACTAACTGAAGAATTAATAGAAATGGGTTCACAGATTCTTTCACTTAGAGAAAAGCTTGGTGAATCATCTAGCGGCACAATAGCCGAACGAGTTTGTTGGTATTGTAGAGAGTGGGGTAATACAGAAAAAAACTATAGGTCATCAGGTGCTAGTTTAGCTAAACAATTTTTAGCTGAAATTGAAAATGAATAACTTAAAAAAACCTAATAAAAGTGTCATTTTTTCACGCAAAAATCGCGTTCCGTGACGGCTTCCGCGTTGCTCCAGACACTGACGTTAAGCTCTACAGGGAAAGAAAATTCACGAAATTTATATCAGTATAGATGTTGAAGCTGATGGGCCAATCCCAGGTCAAAACTCAATGCTTAGCTTTGGTTCGACTGCATGTTTAAAAAATAAAGAACTCATTTCTACTTTTGAAATTAATTTGGAGTACTTGGAAGGTGCGTTTGCAGATCCAGATACCAAAAAATGGTGGTCAACTCAAACCGAAGCATGAGAATATTGTCGAACAGATCAGCAAAGACCAGAAGAGGCTATGAGAAAGTACGTAGAATGGATTGCCACCTTACTAGGCAAGCCCGTATTCGTGGGTTACCCCGCTTCCTATGACTTTATGTTTGTATACTGGTATCTAATTAAGTTTGTTGGGACCAGTCCTTTTTCGTACTTTGCTTTAGACGTAAAACTCTTGCGATGGTTGCGTTAAAAACTGATTACCGAAAATCAACAAAGAAATTTATGCCAAAGTCGTGGTTTGATAAGCTACCACATGCGCATAAAGCGCTCGACGATGCTATTGGTCAAGGAGCTTTATTCTGCAATATTTTGGCAGAATTGGAGCTGGCTTAAAAAGCCATCAAAAATCGCGCTTTCAGCGCTGGACTCGATTTTTTTTCGCCTTTTATGGCGAGGTTATAGGTAAAAACTAAGTGAATATAAACCTAACCGAGCTGGGCATTTCCGTAAGCTTATTCTTTTAGATGTTGTATTGGGGCCTATTGTTGTAAACTTTGTTGCCAAAAAAAGTAAAGAATATTCTTTATAGCACCATATTTAGATTTTTTCTATCTGTAATTATGTCTTTAGTATTCATTCAATTAATACTTTTACTTAAAAAAGATGATGTTGATAATAAATATCTCTAATATCAACTTTGAACCACGACAATAGTTATTAAATTCCATAGTACATCTCCTCAGGTGTTTTGTAGTGTTAACGTTTTCTTGGTCGCTTATTTAAGTTGAGAGTAATTCTGTTGCACTGCGGCTGGATTAGAGCTGCCATATTTTTTATTTTTGGCAAATACTTTCTGATAAATCCATTGATGTCCTCATTACTGCCTCGTTCTAAAGAGTGGTAAGGATTGGCAAATTAGAACGTTTTTTACATTGCGTTTCAATCTCTTTGTATTGATGAAATTCAGTACCGTTGTCGGAGGTTATTATCTTAAATGCGAGTAGGTATCGCCTTATTGTCTGAAGGATTTTTTTTTGGTACAAAGTATAGACTTACAGTAGTTCAAGGAATTATTCGGTTTAAAATCAATAAAAAATACTAATAATAAAAGCAAAGCGGATTCCACCTACTGTTGCTTGCGTCATTAAAAAGCCTTTGAATCGTCTGGTTCGATGGTGGATCGTGCCAAAGATGGACCCAATTGGATGGGTCGTCCAGGTGCTTTGCCAGCATTAAGTCGCAAAGCCTTAAAAGGCCAGTAGTTTTTTTCTATCTTTTTCAAGGCAAGCGGTCACTTTTGGATATTTGGCTTCATAGGTTTCTATGAATAAATTAAGGTCGCTGTCGCATCGGTTTTGGTTTCCGCTTGCCGCCGCACCCCACGCAAGGATTTTTTGATCTTAGGCTGTGCCCGCGTTGGTAGAACGTTCAACACATTCAACGAATTTTTTATCAAATTTATTTTAAGTATTTTTTAAACAAACGGTATTGCAATTGTCTAGTGGCGATAACAATGGTGTGGCCATGCTTTTTAGAGAGATTGTTAGGCATATCCTCTTTAATTAAGTCATTAAAGCTATTTGCTAATTTCTGCATTTTTTTCTGAAACTCTGTATTTGAAGCCTTGGTTATCAGGCCATTCAGTACAATAAGTTTCTCCGATTCTCCGTCAAAGCCAGACTGAAAAAATTCGCGTTCAAGCTGTGTTTGATAAAACTTTTGTATGGGTCCGTTGGCAATCCAGGAAAAGTTTGGGCCAGTCAATAATTTAATACGATTACGTGGTAGTAGTTCAATAATCTTTAGGCGATCTAAATGAGCCAGCTTTTGTATACAGTTGGATAGCTCGATGTTGTATTTATCAGTAATTTCCTGGTAGTTCAAGCCATTGATCATATTAACGGTAATCAACAAAAGTAGAGGGTCGTTAGTGATTTCCCGCTCTTGTTCCACTGTTAACTGTTCGAGTTGTGGCTGCCCTTTGAGTATTAATTCCACCAAATCAGAAATCTGTAAATTGATTAATCCACAAATCATCTCCAAGCGTCGCAGGCTAAAATTTTGTTCGGCAAACAGGCGTTTTACCGAGGCTTCGCTAAGATCCAATGCCTTGGCGACATCCATATAGGTGAGTCCATGGGCTTTGAGTTGTCTCTTATGATGCTATCGGTCATGCTCGAATTTTCAAACCACCAAGGGATTAACCGTCGTGAATAACTTACTTAGAACGGCAGGCTCGCTGCCATTCCTAACTGCCGTATTTCTCAATGCCTTTATCGATCTTGGCCACAAGATTGTGATTCAGAATACTATTTTTAAGCTTTACGATGGACCAGAGCAGGTCATTCTCACGGCGATCGTTAATGGCTTAATTTTACTGCCTTTTATTTTATTGTTTACCCCTGCCGGTTTTTTTTCCGATAAATATCCTAAAAATCACATTATGCGTTTTTCGGCCTGGGGTGCCGTAGGGCTAACCATTGCCATTACTTTTTGTTATGCCTTAGGTTGGTTTTGGTCCGCCTTCGCCATGACTTTTCTGCTGGCTATGCAATCGGCTTTTTATTCTCCGGCTAAAAATGGTTATCTCAAGGTATTGTTTGGTAAACAACGCTTGGCACAGGCTAATGGTGTTGCCCAGGCGGTAACTATTGTGGCGATACTGGCAGGTACGTTGGTTTTTTCCGTCGCCTTTGAATACTGGTATACCCCGGATACGATCAGCAAAAATGCTGTATTACAGAACCTCGTTCCCGTCGGCTTTTTATTGATAGCTAATAGTGTCATAGAATTGCTAATGGTTTATCGATTACCTCTACTCGAACGAGTAAAGGCAGAAAAAACTTTTAATATTGTTAATTTCCTAAACGGAAAATCAGCCACGGAGAATGTTAAAATTTTATTGACGCGTCCCGAAATGCGACAGGCAATGATTGGCCTAGCGGTTTTTTGGTCCGTTGGCCAAGTTATGCTGGCTACTTTTCCAGCCTTTGCCAAGTCTACCTTGGGTGAAACCAATACCATTATTATTCAAGCTATTTTGGGGGCCAGCGGTGTGGGTATTGCCCTTGGTTCTGTGTTAGCGGGTCGTTTATCGCGTAACTATATTGAGATGGGTCTTGTTCCTGTTGGGGCTGTTGGTTTTGCCTTGGGATTGTGTTTTCTGCCCTACTTGAACTCCTATTGGGCGATGGCTTTAATTTTTTTATGGATCGGGATTATGGGTGGTTTTTTCATCGTGCCCTTAAATGCATTGATCCAGTTTTACGCGAAGGAGGATGAGTTAGGCAAATTATTATCCACCAGTAACCTGGTCCAAAATTTGTCGATGCTATTTTTTTTAGCGGTTACGGTAAGTTTTTCTCTGCTAAATTGGCATCCCAAATCGCTGTTAATATTTATTTCAATCGTTGCCGTTGTCGGCGGTTCCTATACGGTGCTTCGTCTACCCCAAAGCTTGGTGCGCATACTATTTTCTTACTTTTTTCCCCGGCGTTATCGTATTGACGTGCAGGGAGTGAAAAACATTCCCGAGCAAGGCGGCGTGTTATTACTGGGGAATCATATCAGTTGGATCGATTGGGCTATTGTGCAAATTGCCTGTCCGCGACCGGTGCGCTTTGTGATGATAAAAACGATTTATGATCGCTGGTACTGGAAGTGGTTTTTTAAACTATTCGGCTGCATACCTATTCAGGCGGATGCCAGCAGTCGACAAACTTTACACCAGCTGGCTGAATTGTTAAATCAGGGCGAAGTTGTCTGTTTATTTCCCGAGGGAATTTTGAGTCGCAATGGCCACTTGGCGGAATTTCGCCCAGGCTTTGAGCGTGCCGTATCGCTGTGTAACGATGATATCGTCATACTTCCCTTCTATATCCATGGTTTGTGGGGTAGTCAGTTCTCCAATTCTTCGGATAATCTTAAAAACTGGCGAAGCAATGGCATTCACCGCCATTTGATCATGGCTTTTGGCGAGCCTTTACCCAAAGAAACCGATACGGCTACTTTAAAACAGCGAGTATTTGATCTTTCCACTCGCTCTTGGCAAACCTACGCCAAGAAATTGCCAACCTTGCCCAATGCCTGGATAGAAACGGTTAAAAAGCAGACTAAGGGTCCGTCGATCATCGATACTTTGGGTCAGTCGCTAAGCGCGAAACAAGCACGGACAGCTGCTGTCGCGCTGTCGAGAAAAATAAAGCGACAGAGTTCGGAAAAAAATATCGGTTTATTGTTGCCAAATAGCGCAGGCGGCGTGCTGGCCAATATGGCGATATTGCTGAGAGGGAAAACAGTCGTTAATTTAAACTACACTGCCAGTCAGGATGCTTTTTGTTCCGCCTTGGAACAGGCGAATATTAAAACCATTTATACCTCTAAGCGCTTTCTGGATAAATTAGCAAAAAGAGATCTGGATTTTGGAACGGTTTTATCATCCTATCGCGTTATTTTCCTGGAAGACGTAAAGCAATCGATTACTAAATGGCCGATGTTAACTATTTTTCTAACGGTTAAGTTCCTGCCCGCTTGGTGTCTGAAAGCGCTTTACTCGCGCGCTAATCAGAACCGGGACACGGCTGCAATTTTATTTTCCAGTGGTAGTGAAGGTTTACCGAAAGGCATTGAACTTAGTCATATGAATATTATGGTTAACCTGAAGCAGGTCGCCGATGTTCTGGATCCCCGCGAAGACGATGTAATCATGGCTTCATTGCCTTCCTTTCACGCTTTTGGTTTAACGGTGACACAATTAATGCCATTGATCGAAGGCTTACCCATGGTATGTCACGCCGACCCTACTGATGCTCTGGGTTCGGCGAAAGCTATTGCTAAATATAGAGTTACTATTATGTGTGCCACCTCGACTTTTTTACGTTTGTACTGTCGCAATACCAGAGTTCATCCTTTAATGTTAGGCAGCTTGCGTATTGTTGTGTCGGGTGCGGAGAGGTTGAGCCCCCACGTTAGAGAGGCCTTCAAGCAAAAATTCAACAAGGAAATTTATGAAGGCTATGGCACGACAGAAACTAGCCCTGTTGCCAGTGTCAATATTCCAGATGTGCTTTCAAACCAAGCTTGGAAGGTTCAGGTGGGTAATAAGGTTGGGTCTGTTGGTATGCCGCTTCCAGGCACCAGTTTCAAAATTGTCGATCCGGAAAGCTTCGAAGAGTTACCTAGGGATAGTGAAGGCATGGTTTTAATTGGCGGCGCTCAAGTCATGCAGAACTATCTGAATAAGCCTGAAAAAACGGCGCAGGTTATTAGGGAAATTGATAATATTCGCTGGTATGTGAGCGGTGACAAAGGTTATTTGGATGCAGATGGCTTCCTCACCATCGTAGATCGCTATTCGCGCTTTGCCAAATTGGGTGGAGAAATGGTGAGTTTAACAATGGTCGAATCGAAAGTTATCGATGCGATTGGGCATATA
>JBLIHY010000071.1:0-11248 GCA_047634655.1 Cellvibrionaceae bacterium | reverse complement strand
ACGATAGAATAAGGATCGCGTTTTAAATATTTATCACAAGATAAGTCTGTTCTAAAAAAATCTCTCCATTGATCAAATTTCACTGGGGGAAAAATATAATGCTCATGATTATAAAAATCGAAATCTTTGGCAAGCTTGTAAAATGTTTTTCCAGGTACCGCCCATTCTAATTTTATTTTATTGAGTATGATATATTTTAAATTTCTATTTTTAGCTGTATTTTTTACAATCGATAATAATGCTTCGAGCTGTTGCTTCATTAATTCTGATTTTTCTCTACATGCTAAAAACCAAATTTAAGGTTCTACAAGTAGGTAATCATGATCATTAATATAGGGTTCAATGATTTCAGCCATCTCTCTTAAAAGAATAACATCACTATCAAGCCAAATTCCGCCATATTCATAAAGCAAACTGAATCTTATCCAGTCAGCTTTATGTGCAATATTTTTTATTTTTAATATCTCTGGAGGAATATTGATGTAGTCATTAACAGAAACATCATCAAGTAAGTTGACGTTATATCCACTACTATTTTTCATTATGGTTTGTAAGCACAATTCAAGATATTCAGGCTTTTTGGCTTTTCTCTTATTTTCCCAATATAACCAAACTGTCTTGTTAAAGTCAGCCGGCCTACTAACTCCATCCAATAATTTTGCGTTCATGAAGTCAACTCGAATATTTCATAAAAAATGGAAACGATCTTTTATTATTTATCAAAAATCGATGAGTTATGCTGATTTTCAACAAATAATCACTGCAAAAAACTGAGCCATTCCAACAAAACGGACAGTTAAATTAAGCAACATGTACTGCTTCAAATGCTTCAGGCGGTTGACAACCTAATGCTTGATGCAGTCGTTGCCAATTATAAAAATCTCCATGTAGTCAAAGATAGTCGCTCGAGCTCGTTCTCTAATCCTAAAATTCTGATCATGCGTGCATTCATTTTTCAAGTTATTGAAAATAACTCTCCGCAACCGCATTATCCCAACAATCTTTGTTACGACTCATGCTGGGCATAATACCGTTTTTAGCTAATAATCGCTGGTAGTACATCGCCGTATAAAAACTACCACGATCCGTAGGATATATCAGATCTGGTGCGGACTTTCTTACCTAAATAGCCGCTTCCAAGACATCGACAATTAACCGTTGATCATTCTTTTTTGACATGGACCAACCAATGACTTTCAGTGAGTACAAATCGATTATCACCGCCAAAGAAAGCCAACCGCTTCTCGCTTGAATTCTGCACTGAATGTTTATCTTGTTCTCATATGACACCTCTGGGGTTATTGTCCCATGACTGAAGTGTCCGTTAAACTTGGGGTACCGCATTATGTTTGTCTCAGTCTAAGCGGAACTGACTATTTGGAGATCTGGATTAGCTTATGCTTCACAAAGATCTAATTTTATATCATCGAGGATGTGGGCTTTATATTATTAAAGATGCAAACTGTATCTGATAAGTACGTAAACCTAAAGTGGAAACCTCCGCCCTAAAAAACAACCACTGACGCAAGCGTTTGCTAAAGCTCGATCCTTCCAGTTGAGATCACTCCAAGACGACACCCCATGACCATCGCCGACGCCCACATTCGCCAACAGGCTTTAGATATCACCCAATCGTTTATCGTCAGCGCTCCAGCGGGCTCCGGCAAGACCGGTCTGTTGACGCAGCGGGTGTTGTCACTACTCGCTCACTGCGAGCAGCCCGAGAATGTCTTGGCCATTACGTTTACTCGCAAGGCCGCCGGGGAGATGCAGCAACGCATTTTATCAGCACTCGAACAGGCAAGGAAAGAACAAGCGCCAGCCGACGCTTACGAGCGTCAGACCTGGACCTTAGCGCGAGCGGTCAATGAGCGTGATCGACAATTAAACTGGCAACTGCTGGATGTGCCACACCGGCTCAACATCACCACTATCGACGGCTTCTGTCGCCAGCTCAGTCAGCAATTGCCGTTGGCAAATACTCTGGGGCACGTGCCCGAAGTTCTGGATGATCAGCAGCTCGATCGTCTCTGTTGTCAGGCTGTCCGAGAAACCCTGGCTTTATTGGAGAGTCAGCATTCACTGCGCGCCGATATCGAACAGCTAATCGTGCACTTCAATAATCAACTAAGCACGCTGGAAGTTCTGCTAACCGGTCTATTGAAGCGTCGCGATCAGTGGCTGAGTCACTTGCTAAGCACCCGCGATCAGCGCCAGAATCTGGAATCGGTACTCACTACCGTCATCGAAGCCCATCTACAAAAAGTGCAGAGCGCGCTGGTACCCTTCCGCGTCGAATTACTGTCTTTGGCGCAAATCGCCGCGGATAATCGACAACAAAGTAGTACAGACGACAATGCGCAAATTCACACCCAGTGGAGTGCGCTTCCAGAAGCCAGTGTGGCCGCCCTGCCCCATTGGCGACAACTGGCCAAACTGTGCTTAACAGACGGCGGGGGTTTTCGCCGACGATTAACCGCTGCCGAAGGCTTTCCACCCGAAAGCAGCACCAAAGACAAAGCCGAAAAAGCTCAGCTCAAACAACAAAAAAAAGCGATGCTATCGCTGATCGCGGCAATGGAACAGCACGAATCACTGGGCGATCTGTTGCACAGTATTCGCCAGTTGCCCAATCCCAACTATACCGATAGCCAATGGCAACTGCTGGATAGCCTGACGCGCCTGTTAACTCACCTGGCGGCGCAACTTAAAATCACTTTCCAGCAATGGGGTCAAACCGACTACATCGAAATTACTCAGGCCGCCATCGAGGCACTGGGAGAAGAAGACCGTCCAACGGACCTGGCGCTCGCCCTGGATTATAAGTTGCAACACATTCTGGTCGATGAATTTCAGGATACCTCCTCACCGCAACTGCGCCTGTTGAAAAAACTCACAGCCGGCTGGCAGACGGGCGATGGCCGCACCCTGTTCTGTGTTGGCGATGCCATGCAATCCTGCTACAGCTTCCGCGACGCCAACGTCGGTATTTTTTTGGATAGCCGCCAGCGTGGTATTGGCGACATCTCGCTAAAGCCGCTGGACTTGAGCGTAAACTTTCGCTCACAAGCCACGCTGGTGCGCTGGTTTAACGAAGTCTTTAGCGCCATTCTACCGAAGACAGATGACACCAACCTCGGAGCGGTCAGCTACAAAAAAGCCGTCGCCGTAGACAATGATGAAAGTAAAAACCGTGTAAACACACAACTGTTAATAGGGCAGGACAGTAAGCGGGACGCCGAAACCGAAGCCCGGCTTATTGCACAATTAATCGACCGGCTGAAGACGGAAAATCCGCAAGATTCTATTGCTATTCTAGTGCGAAAACGGTCGCAGGTAGGAGCCATCACCCAAGCTTTGAAAGTGGCGGACATTGTCTTCCAGGCCACAGAAATTGATCATTTGCGGGAACAAATGATTATTCAGGACTTACTGAACCTAGTTCGCGCCCTACTCTTTCCCCACGACCGTATTGCCTGGTTGGGCTTACTACGGGCTCCCTGGTGCGGGCTGGCCATGGACGATCTTTACCATGTGGCGAATTTTTCATCGGGTGTCGAGCCTGCTCCAACCCTCCTGGAAACTGTTTTAAATTACCGAGAAATAGCCCATTTAAGTGATTCTGGAACACAACTACTACAACGCCTTGCCGACCAACTGCGACACATATTGGCCGAACAGGGGCGGCGGATGCTGCGCCAATGGATTGAGAGCGCCTGGCTGACACTGGGAGGGGGTAGCTTATTAGTCAAAGAGGAAGAATTCGCCATGGTGGCGATTTTTTTTCACAACCTACAACAGCAAAGTGTGGGTTGGCGTCTACAGGACTGGGAGCGCTTTGAAAAGACTATTGACCGACTGTACGCCAACGACCACGATGCCAGCAGTCCGCCAGCCACCGTTAAGATCATGACCATCCACAAATCCAAGGGTTTGGAATTTGACCACGTTATTCTTCCCGGACTGGACCAACGGTCCGGTAGCGACAGTGGCAACCTTCTAGTCTGGCAGGAATGGCTCGATCCAGATCAACAGAGCCGGTTGATTATCAGTCCAATTCATCCCCGTGGGGACGAAAAAGATGCCATCTATCAATTTGTTGGCGAACAGCGAAATCGCAAGCAGCAGTTGGAAGCTGATCGCCTGCTTTACGTGGCTTGTACGCGCGCCATCAAGCACTTGCACCTTTTCGGCTATGTTCGGCGCGAAGAGGCCGTTGACGGCGAGCACAAGCTCGGCACTCCGCCAGAGCGCTCTATGCTCTATGCTCTATGGCCTCATCTACGAGATTCAGCACAGATTATTTCGGTGGATGATTGTCGGGATGACGCTGAAAACCCACTGGCCCATCCCTCTGAGATCCTTCGACAGCCAGTCGATTGGCAGCCGCCGACCTATCCGGTCTGTCGCCTGTTGCAACCATACCGCCCGATCGCTCCTAAAATAGCGATAGATTCTCTAAATCGCGCGCCCACTGATGGATTGCTGCAAAGGCAACGGCGTTATTTTGGCACTGTCTTACACCAAGCGCTCCAGCAAGTGATCGAGTCCGGCTACAGCCACTGGAACCAGAGGAGAATTCAACAATATCAAAATTTATGGCAACAAAAATTGCAGCAACTGGGTGTTCGAGAAGATCAGGCGAGTAGTGATGCTGAGAGAATAGCCAAAGCCATTGAGAGGACCTTATTAGACACAAGGGGGCGTTGGTTATTGGATAATAGCCATCCCCAGAGTGCCTGCGAGCTGTCTTTGTGGACCTATCAACGGGGGGAAGCGCAGGAATTTATTATCGATCGTACTTTTGTCGATAACGATAGTCATATTCGCTGGATTATCGACTATAAAAGTAGCGAACCTGCATCTGGGCAAAATCTGGATGATTTCGCTCTCGAACAAGAAAGCCTTTATCGAGCACAGTTACAACGATATGCCTATTTATTTAAGGAACACTCGGAGACCATCCGAACAGCCCTTTATTATCCTATTTTAGGACACTGGCAACTGGTTGAATTGGACGGTTAACCTCAAAGCCTTAACCAGTGGTGTAGCAAAGAAATTAAGGAATCTCTGAATTAATCAGAGATTCCTTAATAAAAATACAGACCCATAAAAGATCTAGCCACGTCGGTTCCACAGGAAAACCAGAGTCGATACGCCAGACAAAAAGAACTTTCCCCACAACTTATCTCTTCGCCTTGTACAGTAAGTCCATTTTTTCCAAAAACTGATCCCGTTCCTTTTTACTGGAATACTCGAATCTAAACTTATTGTGAAAATAGATGTTCAGGGTGACGTAATCATTCATCAGCGTCACCGTGTAGCCGTCAAAATCTGACTTAGCCCTTAAACCGTTAAGTACATAAGCATCACCGTCTTTTTCACCCTCTGAAAAAATATAATCGATAACGCCCAGCGCTTTCCTAACCTCAATTTTTTCACTCATCTGTTTCACCTACTATTAGCGGAGTTTTCGAGCCGGGTACTAAGATGGCAAATTTCAGGAATAAAACTTGCCACATCCTAGTTTCACCTCCTGATTTATATCTCTACAGAAAGCGAGAGCATCCAAATATATTTACAGCCTATTCAAAACCTTAGTGTTTTCTCTTTCTTCGTGCAAACTTAGCTCGGCGTTCAAATAAATAAACCCGGCCGGCTTAAATGGGGACTCACCGACCACGCGAGGTTAGTGGTACGAGATAAGATTAGCAGCATGAGATTGAAGCCTTAACTAACGGATTAACTTTTCCAATTGCTCGAGCTGATCCGCCTCATGGGCCGGCTTATCTAAGCGAATGCGATGAAAACGGTAGCACCGGAGAAAGATTCAAAATATTACGGCTATTTTTTGATACCAATTTTCCAGTTTCTCGCGACGCTGTATCAGCAGCTTGAGGTGCGTAACATCCACCTCGTTGAGAGATAATACAGCGTAAATCATCAAGATAGCTGGATAATCGGCGATCAATTTTCTGGATGGTTTTTTCTTATTTTAAACATTGTTGAAGTTCGTTGAAGGACCCCACGACTCTATCCCGACCAATCAGCAACTCTCCATCGAGCACGGCTAAAAAATCACTGTTTTCAATAATATCGGGAAAACTCTGGCCAATACCATCTCTGGTTCGGGTAAATAATGCCAAACTAATTTTCTTACTCACCAACTGAGCGCGAATGCCATCGTATTTCAGCTCCGCTTAACAGTGTTGAGCGTTTATCTTTACTAAGTCATCTTTTTCCAGTGGATGCGCCAATGCTTCCTCGCGACCGTGGGTGACCCAGACTTCACTGGGATTAACTTGCTCCAGAGTCTGAATTAATTCGGGCCAATCGCAGTGATCGGAAATCACCAGAGGCAGCTCCACTCGCGGCTATTTGCTACGAGTGCGGATTTGCAACCAACCGGAAGCCGTCGCTGTGAGCACCTTGGGCAGTTGACGCGACCAGCGATCCGAAAATGATTGCAGGGATTGTAATAATTTTTGCAATTTCTGTTCGATAGGCGGATGAGTAAAAACCGGTAGGCCAAAGGTTGCTTCAGTGATGAAAAAATCGCAAGTAAAGGTCGGCGTGGGCCGTGCGCCATTTATTCAATGACTGCGGCAGTTGGCAAGCAGCTAATGCTGCCACCATTATTTGGAACTTTTACAGGCGGCTTAGATATCGATGATACAGCGCTGACCCAATGGATTTCGAAACCGGAACGTAAAGTCTTCTTGATCTATCGACAAAAAAATTGGCCTCTGGATTAAAAAATTAGGTCTACCAACTCGTTATAAGCACAAATTTAGTAAAAATAAAGCGTATTTCTGAGCGTTTAAATACGCTTTAAATACTTTCTATAAAATTTATATTGCGTGCAGAGATACCGGTAAAAGGTGAGAGCAGGACGCAATAAGCTTCGGCTCCTGGCTTCGAGGATCTACAGTCTCAGGGGCCCTCAGCGAGAATCTTATTAGTTTTATGTCAGGAGGGTTATTTTACAGTCACACAAATCGTGAACAGATAGTCTTACACAGACTTTTTTCAAAATCGCGAACAGGCGACAACGAGTTTAATAGTCTCTAGTAAATCGCTTAGTACGTATTTTCCATTGATGGTAATTTTATTCTTATAGAATACTCTGATTAATTCATGGATGAATTAATCTTTGGTCGAATAACTTAAGATGATTAAAAATGGCAGCACTTCCCTGTAATGAAGGCTTTGTTTGAAAAACAATTAGCAATTTTAGTGTTTGTCCACATCCGGGCACAACTTTAAAGCGTAAGATCAGAGGATGACAAATTATTGTTGTCAACTTTATCTAAAACTAAACTAATTACCTGAGGCTACAAAAAATGAGAAAGTCACTACCCTTTAGCTTAGCAGCTATATTCTTTTTTATGATTTCATCCGTCACATTCGCTGACTATACCAGCGACTCAAAAATGAGAAAAGATATCGTTGATACTGCTGTCAGCAATGGTAGCTTCACGACATTAGTCACTGCAATTAAAGCAGCAGGTCTGGTCGAGACGCTCAAAGGAGATGGTCCCTTTACCGTATTCGCTCCCAACGATGCAGCCTTTGCCAAAATTCCTAGCGAAACCTTAAATGAGTTGCTAGCCGACAAAGAAGCTCTAACCAAAGTATTAACCTACCACGTAGTCCCCGGTAAGGTAATGGCCAGCGACGTGGTTAAATTAAGCGAAGCCAAAACTGTCCAGGGTCAAGCAGTATCCATTACTGTAAAAAATGGCAAGGTCTACGTTGACGGTGCACAAGTGATTGCTACCGACGTCAAAACAAGTAATGGTGTCATCCACATTATTGACACAGTCATTATGCCCAAGTAGATAATGCTACTTGTGTAACTTTACTGAATGCCGACCTGACGACCTGATGATTGTCAGGTCGGTTTTTTGTTGAGCGGCAATTAATCGAAAGCCGAAGAGAAAGTACAGAAAATACTTTTTTACAATAGAATAGAATTTTTGAAAAATAATTAATTATCTTTGGAAATAAAAAACAGCCGACGGAACATAGATCTTATGTCTGCGAAGTGGGCAAAAAAACGAAATTAAGATTTTTATTTCTTGTCATTCTACAACCTTTACACCTCGCCAAAATGCGACCATACCTTCAATCTGCTTTGCTTTTTGTCCTGCATTTGGATAATACCAAGCAGCATCTTCATTTGTTTTGCCATTTACCGATATGGAATAATAGCTAGCCTTCCCTTTCCAAGGACAAGTTGTATTTTTACTACTTTCCTTAAAATATTCTTTCTTTATTGATACAGCCGGAAAGTAATGATTTGACTCCACTACAATCGTACCATCGCTTTCAGCAATTACTTCATCGTTCCATATCGCTTTCATAATATACTTTACGTCTTATTAACATATAACGCCTGTAGCACCGGAAAAACTTTGCGCAGGCAAAGCCGAAGCAAAATTTTTCCGAGTGACTACACTTGTTATGTATTACTTGAATTAAATTGCTTTTACTTTATTAGCACAAGGGCCTTTTTGGCCTTGACCAACTTCATATTCGACAGCTTGACCGTCATTCAGTGTCGCGTACTCGCCGCCACTCTGAATTTCCGAATGGTGAACGAAAAGATCTTTACTGCCATCTTCGGGCTCAATAAAACCAAAACCCTTTGTTGCATCGAACCACTTTACTGTACCTTTACTCATAATATTTTCTTCTTCATTAAGGTGAAAAATAAATAACCATATCCACTATCACCATCATGAATATGGTTTCCGAATCAATGCATAACGTCACCAGCAGGGGCAGGTTCATCCCTACTGGCTGGTCTTATTAGACACTTTTAAAACGCTCGTTAGGCGTCATATGGGAAATGATATTATCACCATATGAGCGTTGGATCTTTGAAACAACAATATGGTAGCCATTATACCATTTAGAATATTGCCGTTTAGCCTCAATATGCTTTGGATGAGAAGAAAACTCTTTAATAGCCTCTTCACTTTTCCAGTAATAAGTAGAATTTATAATTTTTCCATCTGGTGATTGCCAGGATTCTTTACCAACAAATCCATCCATTGATTCTGCAAAATTTTGGATAAAATCATTTAGCTCATGGAATGAGTCATCATATTTACCCGGCTCAAATATAAATGCTACAGAATACATACAATCTCTTTTTGATGCCTAACGCTCGCCTAAATTGACCGCAAAGCAACGCGGAGTGGGTCAATTTAGGCGATTTTGCCATAACAGCGGCTCTACGTGACACACTCTTGATTAATTTGAGAGAACAAGAATACTAAAAATTAAGGATTTTTTGTACTGATTTAGTGGAAACTAAGGATAGAACACAAATATTACCAAAATTACCCTACTAAATTTGCCGCCGAATACGAAACCCCCGATGCTGAATTTATGATCAACTTACTGGGCCGATAGCTTAAAAGTACTTTTTATTGAATGCTGCCTCAGATTTTTTTTGTAAGAGCGTACACCTCTAACACTTTATAACAGTATGTTAGGCGTAGTTTACTCTAGTGTGAAGTCATGGCCAAAATTCTTGGTTGAAAATAAACGATAAGATACATTGTCCAGAGAAAGATACGGGTAATATGAGGTATAACGAGAAACTAACTCATCAAAACTATCCTTATCTTCAGCATAATAGCGCCACATCGTAGGGCCGTAGGCACAATCAAGCCCGAAATGACCAATGTAGACAGCCTCATTTGCCTTGACTGTAAATGTACCACCGTTTTCAAGAACGGCCGGATCGATTTTCTGTAATGTAACCTACGTGTTTCAGTGAACCAGCCACCTTTCTGTTTATATAACTTAAAGCATAGGTGCCAGGCTGAAGCATATAGGCATAATTCATAAAGCCTTGTTGAGAGTTGTTAATTATAAGGTCTAGAGCGGAACCTATTTTTTTGTTGCTAGGCAAACGGTCGAAACCACAGCCCCAGGTTCGCTTGCCAGTCGACGCCAATAAGACTAAGCCTTTGGACTGCGAATACTCTATTTTACTGACACTACGACCTGGAGCATAAGTATTTTTAACTATTGTTGATTCGCACGAAAAAAGGACTAATGAAATTGCTAATTTGTTAATAATTTACGCCTCCATATTGATACTTAACACCCGTATCAGCGACGTGAACTAGCACCACTTTTGTGGACACGTTTTTTTAAGCACATAGCTTTTCATAACCTGCCTGTGATTGATAGTTGAGTGACGAGTGAAGTCGCTCTCTATTGTAAAACCCTATGTATTCCCGAATATGAGCAACAGCCTCAAACTCATCAGCAAATGGAAAGTGACATACCATTTCTGCTTTCGTTGAATGAAAATACGATTCAACCATAGCATTATCTTGAGGTGTTGCCTTGCGGCTCATACTCCTAATCATCCCTGCTGATTCAGCCATGTCACGGCAATCATAAGCAGCATACTCAATACCTTGATCTGAATGAAAGATACAAGAAAATTCAGGAAGTAGCGTATTCAACGCCATCTTAAGTGCACTTTTGGTTAGCTCTGCGTTGCGGCTTCGGCTGAACGATCAGCCGATAATACGACGACTGTATATAGCCATAGCAACAGCATGAAACAATAATACCTTTGACATTTTTATGTAGGTAAAATCGCCTGCCCAGCGAGTCCGAAGTTGTTGCGGTTCGCCAGCGCTTTTTCCAAGCCCTTGATGCGCTTATTGGCTTTGACGAGTTCAGCTTCTTTTGCAACCAAGAGATCGGTACGAGTGGGTCGTCTCTTCGGTGACGACTTCGTAGGCTTCATGTGGTGGTGAGGTGTCTACTTTTTTGGGGAACTTGGCAGCATAACGCTCGGCACAGCTGCAGACAGTGCAGAGCCATTTTTGTGTTAATGTTTGAGCGACGGCGAGTAACACAAAAATGGCGTAGTACTAGCTGGGAACCTAACCCGCTTTTGCACACACCTATTTATTAGTTAATCATTTTACGCTCAAACTCAACGGGAGATACATACCCAATCGAAGAATGAGATCGTTCAAAGTTGTAATAGCGCATATATTCAATAATGATTGCTCGTAGCTGCTCAACCATTTTAAATACACGACGCTTTATTCGTTCTGTCTTAAAATCCTGAAAGAAAGATTCGATGAAGGCATTGTCATTCATTTGCTTTACCCTATTCATGCTTTGCTCAATGCCAAACCGTGAAAAGCGTTTTTTAAACGCTTTTGCAACATACTCAATCCCTTTGTCCGAGTGAAAGATGAGG
>JBLIHY010000070.1:0-11261 GCA_047634655.1 Cellvibrionaceae bacterium | reverse complement strand
TGTCGGCCGTTACCGCCTTTTCAAAAGAAAACTTTTCCTCTCCCGTAAGTCCTAAGGTATCGGCCGTTTCCCCCGGCATAAACTGCAAAGGTAATACCCCAAAGCCGACCAGATTTGAACGGTGAATACGTTCGAAACTTTCGGCAATAACGGCTTCGATCCCCAATAATTTAGTGCCTTTGGCGGCCCAGTCGCGGCTGGAACCAGTGCCGTACTCTTTGCCAGCCAAGACTATCAGCGGGGTGTTTTCGGCGCGATAGTATTGAGCAGCTTCGAAGATAGAGGTGACTTCATCCGTAGGTATCACGCGTGTGAAGCCACCGGTTGTGCCTGGTGCCAATTGATTTTGCAGTCGGATATTGGCGAAGGTGCCACGCATCATCACCTCGTGGTTGCCTCGTCGAGAACCGAGACTGTTGAATGCTTCCACGCCGACTCCCTGGCTTTGCAAGTATTGTCCCGCTGGACTGTCTGGATGAATGGAGCCGGCTGGAGAAATATGATCGGTGGTGATCGAGTCTCCAACCTTCACTAGGCAGCGGGCATCCTTAATACATTTTGGCGCGCTGGGGGTGCTTTGCATAGCTTCAAAATAGGGTGGATTATTAATATAAGTCGAACTTGGCCAGTGGTAGGTCTTTTCCGTTGGCGCTGATAGCGACTGCCAATCTTGAGTGCCCTTGAAAACATCGGCATAACGACTGGTGAACATTTCTCTGTCGACAACTCGACTGAGCAGTTCATTAATTTCCCGCCGGCTGGGCCATATATCCTTCAGGTAAACGGGCTCGCCGCGGTTCGACTCACCAATGGGTTCAGAGCTCAAGTCAATATTCATGCTTCCCGCCAAGGCATAAGCCACCACCAGAGGCGGCGAGGCCAAGTAATTGGCGCGGACATCGGCGTGTATTCGGCCTTCGAAATTGCGATTACCCGATAAAACCGCACCGACCGTTAGATCGCCTTCGCGGATAGCCTCGCTGATAGGCTCTGGTAGCGGTCCCGAATTACCGATGCAGGTCGTGCAACCAAAACCAACTACGTGAAAACCTAAAGCTTCGAGATCTTTAGTAAGTCCCGCCTTCTCAAGGTAAGCCGGGACAACTTGAGAACCGGGTGCCAAAGAGGTTTTAACCCACGGTTTGACGTCGAGCCCAAACGCTCGGGCCTTCTTAGCAACCAAGCCTGCCGCTAGCATTACGGAGGGGTTGGAGGTGTTGGTGCAGGAGGTGATGGCGGCAATGACTACATCGCCATGGGACAGTTGAAAATTCTGTCCTTTTAATTCCACCGGCACGCCGCGGCCGATTTTTCTATTAGCGCGGGATTCGACATCAATATTGCCGCCCTCGGCGTCGAAATCAGCTTCTTGAGAAGCGGGAAAGATCAACTGGTTGCCGTCGAGACTTTTTTGCAGATATTGCTTGAAACTGGCTTTGATATCGGTGAGCGCGACTCTATCCTGAGGCCGCTTGGGTCCAGATAGGCTGGGCACTACAGCTGCTAGGTCGAGATGCAAAGTGTCCGAGTAGAGGGCGCTGGTATCACTGCGCCAAAGTCCTTGCTGTTTGGCATAAGCTTCAACCAGAGCAATATTTTTGTCGCTGCGGCCAGTTAGCCGTAGATAATTCAACGTTTCCTCGTCGATGGGAAAAATTCCGCAGGTGGCACCGTATTCTGGCGCCATATTGGCGATGGTGGCGCGATCAGCCAGACTCATGTGCGCCAGGCCCGCGCCATAAAATTCAACGAAGTTCCCCACCACTCCGTGTTTGCGCAGTATTTCAGTGACCGTGAGCACCAGATCGGTGGCGGTGGCACCCTCCGGCAGTTCGCCGGTGAGTTCGAATCCCATCACTTCGGGCAGTAACATGGTGATCGGCTGGCCGAGCATGGCGGCTTCAGCCTCGATGCCACCAACCCCCCAGCCGAGTATTCCGAGGCCATTGATCATAGTGGTGTGGCTGTCGGTGCCCACCAAGGTGTCGGGGTAGGCCCATTGTTGGCCATCTTTTGTCGATGTCATGACGCCGCTGGCAAGGTACTCCAGGTTGACCTGGTGGACAATCCCGGTTCCGGGTGGGACGACACGAAAATTATTAAAGGCTTGTTGTCCCCAACGCAGGAATTCGTAGCGTTCCTTGTTGCGCTCAAACTCGATGCGGGTATTTTTACCGAGTGCGTCGGTAGAGCCGAAATAGTCGACCATGACTGAGTGATCAATCACCAGATCCACAGGGACAAGAGGGTTTATCTTATCGGCGTCGCCGCCCAGTTTGACGATAGCGTCGCGCATGGCAGCGAGATCCACAACAGCGGGTACCCCGGTAAAATCCTGTAGTACAACCCGGGCAGGAGAAAAGGCGATTTGATGACTGTTGGTTTGGTTGTTGGTGGCGCGGGAGCAAACGGCCTCGATATCTGTTTTGGTGACGTTGACGCCGTCCTCATTGCGCAGTAAATTTTCCAGTAGAATCTTGAGGCAGAAAGGCAGCCGTTGTATGGGATAGGTGTCTTCAAGTTTTTTTAGATCAAAGTAATCGTAGCGTTCTTTGCCAACGACCAACTGACTGAGGGTATTAAAGCTATTTTTTGACATGAGCCTTCCAGTATCAATTAGGGCGACGATTGCATAAATAGGCCTCCTTATTCCATGGAATTTTCAGTCATTCACGGGTGCAGGTGATCGATACCGGCCCCAGGGTAAAAACCTGATCCTAAAGTTGTGCAAAAGTCTCTGTGAACGAATATATTATTGATAAAGCTCTATTTTACCCTTGTGTACTGACATGTACAGGAGGATATCAATAGGCACAGTAGACACCTCGCTATTCACGGCGTCTATTCATCGGTATAATGCGAACGATTTATCGGTACAGTATAAACATTAAAAGTTCTCTATCGTCATAAATTCTCTATCGTCGGTAAGGCGCTCACCGCAAATTTCACTCTTACTCCTCATTCTTCTTACTTAAATTGGAATTCCTTTGATTGATAAGCTTCGCAACATCGCAATTATTGCTCACGTTGACCATGGCAAGACTACCCTGGTCGATAAATTATTAAGTCAGTCTGGCACACTGGATCGCAAGGACGTGGGAGCCGAACGTATTATGGATTCCAACGACCAGGAAAAAGAGCGGGGTATTACCATCCTCGCAAAAAATACCGCGATTGAGTGGAATGGCTATCGGATCAATATTGTGGATACGCCGGGACACGCCGATTTTGGTGGCGAAGTCGAGCGGGTTCTCTCCATGGTGGATTCGGTGTTGCTACTGGTGGATGCTGTCGATGGTCCCATGCCGCAAACTCGTTTTGTCACCTCGAAAGCATTTGAACGCGGGCTTCAGCCCATTGTGGTAATTAATAAGATCGACCGCCCAGGTGCGCGCCCAGATTGGGTCGTCGACCAGGTGTTTGATCTTTTTGACCGGTTAGACGCCACCGATGAGCAGCTGGATTTCCCTATTATTTATGCCTCTGCCTTGAATGGTGTTTCCGGTTTGGACCTCAATGAACTGTCCGATGATATGACACCGCTGTTCAAAATGATTGTCGATAAGGTGCCAGCACCCGATGTGGATTCCAACGGTGCCTTTCAGATGCAGATCTCGGCGTTGGACTACGACAGCTACGTAGGCGTGATCGGAATTGGGCGCATCCGTCGTGGTGTGTTGAAACCGAATCAGCCCGTTGTTGTTGTCTCTGTCGATGGTAGTGAGCGCAAGGCCCGAGTGCTGAATGTGAAAGGCTATATGGGTTTGGAGCGCGTTGATGTGGAAAATGCCAATGCCGGGCATATCGTCTGCATCACCGGAGTTGATGGTCTCAATATCTCCGATACCCTCTGTGATCCCGACCAAGTGGAGATGTTGCCACCGCTTTCCGTAGATGAGCCCACTGTCAGCATGACTTTTATGGTGAATGACTCCCCCTTTGCGGGACAGGATGGCAAGTTTGTTACCTCGCGCACAATCAAGGAGCGTTTGGAGCAAGAGTTGATTCACAACGTGGCTCTACGCGTCGAATTCGGCGACACCGCCGATAAATTTAGAGTCTCCGGTCGCGGCGAGCTGCATCTTTCCGTGCTGATCGAGACTATGCGCCGCGAGGGTTTTGAGATGGGCGTGTCTCGCCCTGAAGTTATACAGAAAGTGGTTGATGGCGAGGTTCATGAACCCTACGAGCAAGTCATCATTGATGTCGAAGATCAGCATCAAGGGTCGATTATGGAAGAGCTGGGTCTGCGCAAGGCGGAATTGATCAATATGGAGCCCGATGGTAAAGGTCGCGTGAAGCTGGAATTTATTGTGCCTTCGCGAGGGCTGATAGGTTTCCGCGGTCAATTTATGACCATTACCTCTGGTTCCGGGATGATGACCAGCATTTTTGACCACTACGGCCCAGTAAAAGCAGGAAATTTAAAATCCAGAAAAAACGGCGTGTTGGTTTCCATGGTCAACGGTAAGACGCTCAGTTATTCACTTTATAACCTGCAAGATCGAGGTCGTTTATTTCTAGGGCATGGGATAGATGTTTACGAGGGACAGATCGTCGGTATTCATTCGCGAGATAACGATCTCGTGGTCAACCCTATCAAAGGCAAGCAGCTGACCAATGTGCGTGCCTCCGGTACCGACGAGGCGCTGACGCTAACCCCGCCAATTTATCATACCTTGGAGCAGGCCCTGGAGTTTATTGAAGACGATGAGTTGGTGGAAGTTACCCCCAATAACGTTCGCCTGCGCAAAAAATTGTTAAAGGAAAATCAGCGAAAACGCGGCAAAAAATAGTGGTAGATTAGTTAAAGAGTTGCAAGTTATAGGCGATCACTTAATTCTCGGTGCCGAAAACAATCGATTAGGTGATCGTTAACCATTCCCGTTGCTTGCATAAAAGCATAACAAATAGTTGGTCCCCAAAAAGTAAATCCTGCTTTCTTCATGGTTTTACTCATGGTCTCTGCTGCCTTGGTTGATACGGGAACGGAGGCTAGATCCTTCCAGTGATTTTGGATGCGGCGCCCCTCAACAAATTGCCAGATGTATTGATTAAATGAATCTTCTTTCTCGAGAAGTTTTAAATAAGCGCGAGCGTTTTTGACAAAGCCATTAACTTTAAGTCGATTGCGAATGATGCCAGTATCCTGTAGTAAAGCCTGTATTTTTTTATCGTCGTAACGAGCGATTTTTTGTGGATCAAACGCGTCAAAGGCATCTCGATAATTCTCTCGCTTGCGCAATACAGTGATCCATGACAGACCCGCTTGTGCGCCCTCCAATAGTACAAACTCAAAGAGTTTTCGATCATCCCTCAGAGGCACCCCCCATTCCTCGTCGTGATAGGCGAAATACAGTGGGTCCCGATTACACCAGCCACATCGCGTTTTAGCGGTACTTGTCTGACTTGTCTTTATCATCGTCGATTCCAGTCCAGAGATATGGCGGACAGTCTCCGTGGTTACCCCATCGATTGGCGAGGTAAACACCGTGAGTGCGGCTCAGTTACCGCTCTTATTTCTTTGCTTTTGATTTACTGCCGATGTCGATATTTTTTTGGTAATTTTCCAAGCGCGGTTGTACGATTTTTGGCTGGATAAACTGGTTGTTCCCGATAATTTCCCGGTTGTAGATCGTCCAGACACCAAGGACCAATTTGATAGCGAATTAATCGCAGCGTTGGTAGACCCACCGCTGCGGTCATGCGTCTGACCTGACGATTTCTGCCTTCTTCAATGGTTATTTTTAGCCAGTGAGTTGGGATAGTCTTGCGATGGCGAATAGGCGGTTGTCGTTGCCAAATATCGGGCATATCAATAACGTTTATCTGAGTAGGTTTGGCGGGTCCATCTTTCAATATCACGCCTTTTTGTAGTTGAGCCATTGCCGCTTTATCTTCTGCGCCCTCGACTTGAACCCAGTAGCTTTTTGCTTGCTTTTGACATGGATGACTGATTTGGTGTTGTAATTCTCCGCTATCGGTCAATAGCAACAGGCCTTCGGAGTCGTAATCTAGACGGCCGGCGGGGTAGACCTCTTTTCTATCGATAAAGTCTTTCAATGTTTGTCGGCCCTGCAAGTCAGTAAATTGCGATAGCACCTGGTAGGGTTTGTTGAAAAGGATGAGTCGGGCCATAAGGAGAGTTAGGCTATTGATGATAGGTTATCGTTGATTTTTCGACGTTCGTTATCATCGAAAATAATACGCAATATAAGTTCAGGAAATCCTTTTGTGAATGGCTCTGTGATAATATTGGCAACTTTTGATCAGGACAAATCCTGCTCTGGAAAATGATAACGTTCAATAATAACGTGTCTGTTACTTTTCTCACGTCAGCTCACTATTTTCTTGAGGTTCATTTCGATGTCGACTGATAAGCCTACCATTATTTATACTAAAACGGACGAAGCGCCCGCACTCGCGACCTATTCATTACTTCCTATTGTGAAAGCTTTTACCAAAGCCGCTGATATCGATATTGAACTATGCGACATATCGCTGGCGGGCCGTATTATCGCCAACTTTCCCGAGCGCTTGACCGAAACGCAGAGGGTCGAAGATGCTTTGTCAGAGCTGGGTAAATTAGCGAAAACTCCCGAAGTCAATATTGTAAAACTTCCCAATATCAGTGCTTCCACTCCGCAGCTGCAGGCGGCGATTAGCGAATTGCAATCGAAAGGGTATGACTTGCCGGATTACCCAGAAAATCCGAGTTCCAATGAGGAAAAAACGGCCAAAGTAATTTATGACAAAATCAAAGGGAGTGCCGTCAATCCGGTTTTACGCGAAGGTAACTCCGATCGCCGCGCGCCCGCTTCAGCAAAGCAATACGTACGTAAAAACCCCCACAGCATGGGTGCCTGGAGCCCGACTTCAAAGACTCACGTCGCCAGCATGAGTACAGGTGATTTTTACGGTAGCGAGAAATCCACTACTATCGCCAACGCTGCAGATTTGCGGATCGAGTTACTCGGCAATGACGGTTCAGTAACCATACTCAAAAAGCAGGTTGCCGTTTTGGATGGTGAAATTATTGATGCCGCCGTCATGAGTCAAAGCGCCTTGCGTACATTTTTGACAAAACAAATCGCCGATGCGAAAGATCAGGATCTCTTGTTGTCAGTGCATTTGAAAGCCACCATGATGAAAGTGTCCGATCCCATTCTCTTCGGCAATGCCGTGTCGGTTTACTACGCCCCGGTATTCAAAAAATACGCAGAGCTGTTTAAATCGCTTGGCGTCAATGAGAATAACGGCATCAGCGATGTCTACACCAAAATTAAACAGTTGCCCGAGCAACAGCAAAATGAAATTCGAGCGGCTATCGACGATTGTTATCGAGAGCGGCCAGAGCTTGCCATGGTCAATTCGGATAAGGGCATCACTAACCTACATGTGCCCAGTGACGTTATTATCGATGCATCCATGCCAGCGGCTATCCGATCATCTGGAAAAATGTGGGCCCCCGATGGCCACTTGAAGGATACCAAGGCGATTATTCCCGACCGCTGTTATGCTGGTGTCTATCAAGAGACCATCGATTTCTGTAAAAAACACGGTGCCTTCGACCCTACCACCATGGGCAGCGTACCCAATGTTGGGTTGATGGCTCAGAAAGCTGAGGAGTATGGCTCTCACGATAAGACCTTTCAGATTCCTCAAGACGGAACTGTAAAAATCACCAATATTTCATCAGATGCAGTTCTACTCGAACACCAGGTTGAGGCCGGCGATATTTGGCGTATGTGCCAAGTTAAAGATGCGCCTATACAGGACTGGGTTAAGCTGGCGGTCAATCGCGCTCGGGCCACCGGTTCGCCCACTGTCTTCTGGTTAGATAAAAACCGCGCTCACGATGCTCAATTGATTCAAAAGGTCGAAACCTATTTAAAGGATCACGATACCGAAGGTCTGGAGCTGCACATCCTGTCACCATTAGAAGCCACGCGCTTTACTCTGGAGCGGTTAAAAGATGGGAAAGATACAATTTCGGTGACCGGTAACGTCCTGCGCGATTACCTGACGGATCTGTTCCCCATTCTGGAGTTGGGAACCAGCGCTAAAATGTTATCCATCGTGCCACTGATGAATGGTGGTGGGCTATTCGAGACCGGCGCTGGCGGTTCTGCACCGAAACATGTACAACAGTTAGTTGAGGAGAATTACCTGCGCTGGGATTCTCTCGGTGAATTTTTAGCGTTGGCTGTATCCCTGGAGCACCTGGCTGGTCGCTTTGGTAATGATCGCGCCCAGATCTTGGCAGAGACGCTTGATAAGGCCACCGCTAAGTTGTTAGATAATAATAAATCGCCAGCCCGCCGTCTGGGTAGTCTCGATAATCGTGGTAGTCACTTTTACCTTGCCCTCTACTGGTCCGAGGCCTTGGCCAAACAAAACAAGGACAGTGGCTTACAATCCATATTTGCTCCTCTCGCGAAAACACTGATGAATAACGAATCTAAAATTGTCGAAGAGCTAAATGGTGTTCAGGGACATAGTGTAGATATCGGTGGTTACTATCAGCCGGAAGATGTCAAAGCTGAAATGGTTATGCGTCCTAGCGCCACCTTTAATTCTGCTATTAAAACCCTTTGAGGACCATCGCCGACTAATCTGATCCGAAAAATTTTTCCAAGAAGGTATCTCTGATTAATTCAGCGGTTCTTGCGCAGCACAGGGAAGTGCTGCCGTTTTCAACTGCGTAGTTTTATTAGATTATTGTTGGCGATCATCTTTGAGTAGCCATGAAATAGCCACAAAGACAATTTTGCTGACAAGTTTGATAAATAAAAACTTGATGCTTAACTGGCTATTTTAACATCGGCGTTTGGCGAAAAAATTTCTGACCAAATAGCTACAAGTTTCCGAACAGATGCCACCTTTGTGGACGATCTGATGATTGAGATAGGCTGAATCCAGCAGCCGCGCCTGACTCATCACGGCCCCGGCCTTGGGTTCTGGCGCGCCATACACGAGACGCTGAACACGACTGTGTACCAAGGCCCCCACACACATTGTGCAAGGTTCGATAGTGACGTATAGAGTGCAGTCGATTAGACGATAGTTATTTACGCTTTCAGCGGCATCGCGCAGGGCAAGAATTTCCGCGTGGGCACTGGGGTCGCAGCGATAAATAGGCTGATTGAACCCCCTGCCGATAATACGATCATTAAGTACAACTACGGCACCCACCGGAACTTCGCCGATAGCTTCGGCCTCGTGGGCGAGCTGTAGCGCCTCCTGCATCCATTGCTCGTCAGTTGTCGCTTGTTTCACTCACTTGATCCTTGTTCGATTTTTATTATTTAGCGCCAAATCCCAGCAGCGGGGAATGACCTCTCTAACACGAACGATATCGATTAGAGTGCCAGGCAAATAGAAACTGGGCAATGGTCCGAACCCGAGATTTCATTGTGAATCTCTGCGTCTGAGACCGCCGTTAATATATCGCTAGACACCAGAAAGTAATCGATTCTCCATCCCACATTTCTCTGTCGTGCGTTTGCTCGATAGCTCCACCAGGAATACTTGACTTCTTCTGGCTTCAGGTATCGAAAAGTGTCGATAAACCCTGCCGCTGCCAGATTATTCATTCCATCAATTTCTTCCTGCATATAGCCGGCTGTTTTATTGTAGTTTGGTTGTGGGCGGGCCAGATCGATCTCCCGGTGGGCAACGTTGAGATCACCGCAAACCAACAGTGGCTTGTTCTGTGCCGCCAAAGTCTGTAAAAATGTCAAAAACGCCGCGTCCCACTGTTGCCGATAAGTCAGGCGCTTCAAGGCGCTACCCGAATTTGGCGTGTAAACGGTCACTAGAAAAAAATCTGAAAACTCAGCCGTTATCACTCGGCCCTCTTGATCGTGATCGGCAATCCCCAAGCCGTAACGGACCGCTAATGGTCGTTGGCGAGTAATGATAGCCGTCCCCGAATAACCTTTTTTAACTGCGGAGTGAGAGTACAAATAGTAATCCTGTAAATGCTCCAGCGCCTCGCTTACCTGATCGCATTGTGCCTTGGTTTCTTGCAAGCATAGGACGTCGCTATCGAGACTCTCAAGTGATTCTAGAAAGTCTTTTTTGACTACAGCGCGTACGCCGTTAACATTCCAGGAAGCTATTTTCATCGGTGCCAATTTATTATTCCGGTCGCTGTGAATGTTGTCGGTCTTTTTCTCGCTTGGCGCGTTTAGCTTGCCGAGCGCCGTGAAGTTCTACGGGGGATATACCAAGGTGAGGTTTGCGACGTTCTTTGGCCAGTTTAATCTGCTTTTGGCGGTCTTGAAAACGCGCGCGTTGTTCCGGCGATAAGCTATCGTAACAATAGGGACAGCTAATCCCAGCGATATATTCGACTGACTGTTTGTTTGCTTCGGTAACAGGGTGGCGACACCCGTGGCACTGGTCGTAAGAACCTTTTTCTAAGTTATGATCGACCGCGACACGATTGTCGAAGACAAAGCATTCGCCCTGCCATAGACTTTCTTCCTCGGGGATTTCCGATAGATATCCCAGAATGCCACCCTTCAGATGATAAACCTTTTCGAAGCCTTGCTCTTTCAAGTAGGCCGTGGACTTTTCACATCGAATACCGCCAGTACAAAACATGGCTACTTTTTTGTGTACCCCTGGATCGAGGGCCTCTACAGCAAATTGGGGAAACTCGCGGAAATGCCTAGTCTTAGGATCGATAGCTCCCCGAAAACTACCAATAGCACATTCGTACGTATTTCGTGTATCGATTAGCGTGACCTCTGGATCACTGACCAGATCATTCCAGTCTTTTGGCTCGACATAGGCTCCCACAGACCTACTGGGATCAATGTCCTCAACGCCCATAGTTACAATTTCTTTTTTTAACTTTACCTTCATGCGATAAAAAGGCATCTCGTCGTGAAAAGATTCGTGATGTCCTACTCCAGTGAAATTTGGATCCTCGCATAAATAACTCAATAGTTGGTCGATGGCTTCCCGACTGCCGGCCACAGTGCCATTCAGACCCTCTGACGCCAGTAAAAGCGTGCCTTTGATGCCCAGTGTTTGACAATAATCCAGCAGTGGCTGCCGTCTTTGCTGAAAATCTGGCAGATGGGTAAAGCGATACAGTGCAGCGACAACAATTTTGCTCATGGATGACTAAGGTAAACAATTAAAGAAGGAAAAAATCGAGGTGCCAACCCAACACGGTGGCTGCGTCTGAACAACGGATGACTTTTCATTTCACAAAAGGCCTGAACACTCCAGTGCGCTATTCAGAG
>JBLIHY010000069.1:0-11840 GCA_047634655.1 Cellvibrionaceae bacterium | reverse complement strand
CTATTCATGTTTTGCTCAATGCCAAACCGTGAAAAGCGTTTTTTAAACGCTTTTGCAACATACTCAATCCCTTTATCCGAGTGAAAGATGAGGCCTCTCGTTAAACCCCGATTACTCACAGCTACATCCATAGTCGATACCGTCAGTGCCGCATCTCGCTTACCACTTAAAGACCATGAAATGCTTCGACCACTATAACGATCCATTATTACCGACAGATACTGCCAAGTGCCATCCGGCATCTTTATATAAGTAACATCGCCCACCTACAATTGATTCGGTGCAGTCGGTGTCAATTTCGCTATCCCACATGGACTCGCTTTCAGAAAGCCTACATCATATTTCTTGGTCCGATACCTATGAGCCTTGACCGCCTTAAATTCGTGCTCACGCATGATACGGGCTACGCGTTTTTGGCCTATGTTAACGCCCTGCTTTCGTAACTCGTGAGTAATTTTGGGACTCCCGTAGCAGCCATCATGTTTTAAAAAGATTGAGTTAATCCGGGATAACAACTCACTATCTTCCTGCTTGCGTAAACAATCGCCACGTCGACGCCAGCTGTTGTAACTATTTCTTGATACCTCATACACTCGGCGCTAAACGGCGACCAGAGCAAGGCGTAGAGCCTACGGTGGAGGCCAGTTTTTTTATGACCGGAATGCATTTAAGCGGCTTCGTTAACTGTCACTAATAACCTGTTCATAATTGATGGATACTTCATCATGTAACCACTCCAAATATATGACCAACCCCTGCTGTTAATGCCATGGCAAGAGCACCCCAAAAAGTCACTCTGATTGCACCGATAATAATTGAGGCGCCGCCAGCGCGCGCCGCAACGCCACCAAGAAGCGCTAAAAATACAAGCGATAAAATGGCAACAGCGGATATTAGATAATGACCTGGCGTGGTCCATGCCACAATTAAAGGGAGTGCGGCACCGACCGTAAATGTAACAGCTGAATAGAAAGCGGCTTGACCTGGTCGTGCACTGACAATCTCCGATATACCAATTTCATCTCGGGCGTGCGCTCCTAGCGCGTCGTGAGCCATTAATTGTTCAGCAACTTTTTTTGCTAAAACAGAATCAAGCCCTCTATCTTGGTATATTTCTGCGAGCTCATCTTTCTCAAGCTCAAAATTGTTCTCTAATGCTATCTTTTCGAGCGCTAGATCCGCATTCTCTGTATCGGACTGAGAACTGACGGACACGTACTCACCAGCCGCCATAGACATGCTGCCTGCAACCAATCCAGCGACACCGGCTAGCAATATGTTTTCTTGCGTAGCGCTTGCCGCTGCGACACCAATGATAAGGCTGGCAGTTGAGACAATGCCATCATTCGCACCTAAAACAGCGGCACGCAACCAGCCTGCGCGATGTGATCTATGTTCTTCGTGGTGCGTCATTTGTTACCTCGATATATTTTTTTGCAGCTAACGCCCGAATAAAAAGACAAGGGTAGAAAATAAAAAATATTAGAATTCTATGTGTGCTTTTCTCTCACCCCAAACTCTATCCACTAAGATTTCATTAGCGATGCGTGACTAGCGATGAATAGGTCAAAATCATTTTCTGTTGAGAAAAGGGCGCTTTGAAGTACCCGACTAACTGGCCGCGAGTATTGATAATGCCAACAGCGTCTTGAGTAGAATAAAGATTATCGAAAGATGAAATTAATAAGTCAGGTGGCGTCATCAATTTGGTTTTTCTTCTTATATTATTTTTCAACAAGGGCAAAAAATCCGACAACACTCGTCTCTGGTAGGCATTGGCCACCAGTAATCGCCATTGTTGATCCTCATCAACTATTACCGGATTATCTTTCAACAAATACAAGCCGTTAATTTTTAGTTCAATGTCGGAAAGGTAGCGAGGCTTAGTAATTTTATTTAAAAATAACAGCAGCATCACCGACATAAAAACTACAATGATAACGACCGTTTTAATAATATTTTTTTGTTGGTTTGTTTTTACCATCTTGATTCACAGTATTCGATAAAGCACTCAATGTTCTTCGGTTGATAACGAGATAGTCGAAAGTAATCACCATTGTCCATGCTGCCTTCAAAGCTTACCAAGTGCTAGTGATTGGCAGGCTGTGCAAGCACGTCAGTTAATCGGGGTTAGTTATTTTGATAAGAATCGCATATGGGTGACGGTCAAACTGCTTACTATTTAGCGTTAACCGTCCCTTACTGTAGAAGTGGCTGTGCTGTTACCCTGGAATCGATGCGTACCACGTCAATAAATAGTGGTCGAACAACATAACGACAAAGAGTGCCATCAAATAAATAATAGAATATCGAAAGGTCTGTATAGGCGCATCGGAACGGAGATCAAATAGCATCATCAAGCTCCAGTAAATAAAGCCAGCGCCGAGCACCAGGCTACCCAGGAGATAAAACCAGCCAAACATTCCGGTAATATAAGGTAGTACGGTTACCAAACAGAGAAGTATGGTGTACAAAAGGATATGCAGTTTGGTGTAAGCCTCGCCATGAGTGACTGGCAGCATTGGGATATCAGCTTTGGCATACTCATCTTTACGGTGAATCGCCAATGCCCAAAAGTGAGGCGGCGTCCAGGCAAAGATAATAAGCACCAGCAACAAGCCGTGACCATCAACGCTATTAGTCACAGCTGTCCAACCTAACAATGGTGGTGCGGCACCCGCAATTCCACCGATGACGATGTTTTGCGGAGTCGCCCGCTTCAGGAATACGGTGTAGACCAGCGCATAGCCCAATAGCGATGCCAGCGTCAACCAAGCGGTCAAGGCGTTGATAAACCAAAGCAGGATAACCATGCCCAAAGTACCGATAACAAGGGCGAATAACAGCGCATGCATTGGCGCTATTCGCCCCTTGGCCAGCGGTCGATCCTGGGTGCGGTACATTTTTAAATCGATATGGCGATCGACCAAATGGTTAATTGCCGCCGCACTACCAGCGCAGAGTGCAATACCCAGATTACCCAAGACAATAATGTCGAGAGGGACTAGGGTTGGGGAAGCCAGCAACATGCCGATTAGAGACGTCAACAGCATTAGGGCAACGACTCTGGGTTTACAAAGTTCTAAATAGTCGCGCCAGTGAAAGCTTGGGGTATTAACGAGTGTCTGGTTCATTGTTGTTATTGTCGCTGCGCCTATCGATTAGTATCAATCCGAGCGCTGTAACTGTGGTGGACAATGGAAATTATGGTCAGCAACAATACTGCACCGACTGCATTATGTCCAACGGCAACGTAGAGCGGAAGTGCCAAAAGAATATTACTGATGCCTAATCCTAGCTGAACCGTTAATACGCCCCACAACAGCAGCACCCAAAACTGTATCTGCCGACTGCCCAGACGCCAGAGACGCCAGCCGAGAAGCAGAATCGTCAGTGTTACTAATAAAGCTCCCAGACGGTGGCTCAAATGAATAGCGGTACGCGCTTCATTATCGAGCTGGCCACCCAGGTAGTTGGGTCCAATATGCTGAAACAAATCAAATCCGGCACGGAAATCCGCCGGCGGCAACCATTGCTGGAAACACAATGGCAGATCGGGACAAGCCAGAGCGGCATAGTTAGCGCTTACCCAACCACCCAGTGCAATTTGTACAACAACTAAAGCCAGAGCTAGCCACAACAGAGGTCTGAGATTGCGCAGACGGATATTTTGTTGCGGTGCCAGACGCCAGTGCAAAGCACCCAAGCGCTGGGCCAGTAACCACAAGAGACTCAATGTGCAAAAACCACCGAGGAGATGGGCCGTGACCACCTGAGGCCAGAGCTTTAAGGTTACTGTCCACATACCAAAAGCCGCCTGTAAAACCACCATGGCCAACAGTAATATCGGCAATTTCAGTGGGGCCTGTCGATCTTGTCGATGAAGGCGAATGGCAACGCTGAGAATAACCAGGATAACCAGCCCAAGCGTCCCGGCAAGGTAGCGATGTACCATTTCCGGCCAAGTTTTTTCTAATTCGACGGGGGCATCTGGAAATTTAGCTTCGGCTTCTGCAATTTCGTGGGCCTGATTAGGCCACAGTAAATGGCCATAGCAACCCGGCCAATCCGGACAGCCCAGGCCCGCGTCAACTAATCGAGTAAAGGCTCCAAGAGCGATAACGGCAAAAGCGAGAAAGACCGTAATTAGCGATAAGCGGAATAAATTTTTATATTCGACGGTTTTTTTAAAAAACATGAGTAATCCTGAGAGGAGAGACCAATCCATCCCAAAAAGAAGCGGCAACAGGGCGTTATCGTATTGTCATCCTCGCGGTACATCAAGAACAACAGCAGTAAACTCGGCGGATATTAAGACACAATCTATGCATCGCTCTATACATCATGGCCTTCGCGACTTGTCAGCCGTCAACAGGATGCCTATGATCGAGGTAATTTCCGCGACTTGATTCCACGATGGCTATTTATAAACAAACGAGCCGACAAGCAGTAGTGCATAAACTGAAAAATCGCCATCGATTCTGTGTCGCTCCCATGATGGACTGGAGTGACCGTCATTGTCGTTATCTATGGCGTTTGATCTCGCAGCGCGCGCTACTCTACACCGAAATGATCAGCACCAATGCCCTCCTCCATGGCGATCGCGAGCGGCTGCTAGGTTACCATCCCCAGGAACATCCTTTAGCGCTGCAACTGGGTGGGAATGACCCACAGGATTTGGCCAAATGCGCACGATTGGCTGAAGAATGGGGTTACGATGAAGTCAATTTAAACTGTGGCTGCCCCAGCAACCGGGTACAGAATGGAATGATCGGCGCCTGCTTGATGAGCAAGCCACACCTGGTCCGCGATTGTCTCAGCGCCATGGGAGAGGTCGTCTCCATTCCTATTACCATCAAGCAGCGCATTGGTATCGACGACATGGATAGTTATGTAGCACTGGAAAACTTTGTCGGCATCGTCAGTGAAAGTGGCTGTGAGACTTTTATTGTCCACGCCCGTAAAGCATTCCTGAATGGCCTGAGTCCAAAAGCGAATCGCGAAGTTCCACCGCTGGTTTACGAGTCGGTTTATCGCCTTAAAAAGGCTTTCCCTCAGTTAACCATTGTCATCAATGGCGGCATCCACAATCTCGAAGCGTGCGAACAACAACTAAAGTATGTCGATGGCGTAATGGTCGGACGACAAGCCTACAACGACCCGTATCTGTTAGCCGAGGTGGACCAAAAATTTTACGGTCAATCGACACCCGTGAAATCGCGGAAACAGATTTTTAAAGAATACATGAGTTATTGCGACGAGCAATTGCACAGGGGCATCCACTTGAACCATATGAGCAGACACGTCTTACACTTATTCCAAGGAAAAACAGGCGCTCGCGCGTTTCGCCGAATTATTAGCGAAAATGCTTACAAACGTACAGCCGATATTGGCGTACTCGAATACGCCTTTAAACAAATTACTTGAGAATTTTATGACCAATCTTTTAGATCAACTAAAGACCATGACCATGGTCGTTGCCGATACGGGCGATATTGGGGCTATTGAAAAATATCGCCCACTAGATGCGACCACCAACCCCTCGCTACTGTTAAAGGCGGCGCAGCAGCCTCAATATCAATCGCTACTACAACAAAGCATCGAGTGGGCTAAGGGTCAAAACCAATCAGTGGAACACACGGTCAGTTTGGCGGCGGATAAACTGGCCGTCGCTATTGGCTGTGAGATTCTTTCTATTATCCCCGGAAGAGTGTCGACCGAGGTGGATGCGCGGCTGTCATTTGATACCCAGGCCAGCGTGAATAAAGCGAGAGCGCTACTTGCTCTCTATCGAGACCACGGTATTAGTGCGGAGCGAGTGTTAATTAAAATTGCAGCCACCTGGGAGGGTATTCGGGCGGCGGAGATTCTCGAAGCCGAGGAAATTAACTGTAATGCTACCTTGCTGTTCAGTTTGACACAGGCCATTGCCTGCGCCGAGGCAAAGGTCTTTTTGATTTCTCCGTTTGTCGGTCGAATTCTGGACTGGTACAAACAGTCTACGGGCAAGTCCCACTTCGAACCACAAGAAGACCCCGGCGTACAATCAGTGACGGCGATCTATCACTATTACAAACAGCATGGTATCGATACCATCGTGATGGGCGCCAGCTTCCGCAATACTGACGAGGTTACTGCACTAGCTGGCTGCGATAGGCTGACCATCAGCCCGGACTTACTGGAAAAACTACAAAACGACCAAGGGACCCTAAAGAGGGTGCTGTCGCCGAACATGGATTTCACTTTTATGGAGAAGACTTCGATTGACGAGTCAACTTTTCGCTACCGCCTCAATCAAGAGGCTATGACAACAGAGAAGCTATCGGAAGGCATTCGCAATTTTGTACAGGACCAAATCCGTCTAGAAAATTTAATTAAAGTACAATTATGATCAAAGCAATTAGTAAATTTTTAACATCATTGGAAGCCGAGACAGATCGCAAAGATGATCGGGGTGATTTACAGCTAGCCATTGCCGCTTTGCTGATTGAAACCGCTATCATCGACCAAAATTTTGACGAGGAGGAATGGAAAAAAGTTAAGAAGATCGTCGTATCCGATTGCCAAATCGACGAGAAAGAAGCGGATCTACTGATTCGCCAGGCGCAAGAGGCCTCGGCAGATTCGGCATCACTGTTCGAGTTCACCCAGGTTATTAATCGCCAACTGGATGATCGTAAAAAACAAACACTGGTGGAAAATTTATGGCGAATTGCCTACGCCGACGGCGAACTGGATAAGCACGAAGAACATATTATCCGGCGTATCGCCGATCTCATACACCTCCGCCACAGTGATTTCATCAAGGCCAAAATCAGTGCGAGGGATTCAGCAAGCCATCGTTAGGCTAACAATGGCTTAATGCCTACGGATTAATGAGTCGATTTTAGTGTTTCTATTAAATCGTTGAAGTGCTTACCATTATCCTCATTCAGAGAGACAAGAATTTCATGGGCTTCAATAACCTTATCTTTGACCACTTCTTCGTCCTGATTTTCGCTGCTACCCAGGTCTCGATAATCTGCGGCTTTGCCAAGATCGCTCGTAGGTTGATCGACGACATCGCATACCTCGTCGATTCCCATTGTGACCAGCAACTTTTTAATTACCGGTTGGTGGCAAAAAACAACCGGTTTTGGCAATTTACTATTCTGGCATTTGATTGCAACTTTGGCGATAAAACCCAGCGTTGTACTATCTAGATTTTTAACCTCCGCGAGATCAAAAAGAACGCTTTTAAAGTTACTGCGGCTGAATAAGATTTCAATACATTTATCGAACGCCACGCAGAGCGTCAGGCGGACATCGCCCACCATCTTGATCACGTAAATTTTCTGATGACTGGCGACCAGTATTTGACCGGAGTCGACGTCGGACATCAATTTATTCTCCCATGAATTAAGCAGGGGCTGGTGTTGAGGCATCCGCAACATAGTAATCCTCAGACAACTCATCCTGGTTTCGAGTGACCACCAACAGGGCGATATCATCGGGAGTATTGGATGTTTTATATAGACCCAGTTTCCGATTGATTTCACTGAGACTGCCGTCAGTTTCTGCGAGCAAGCTTAACAGATTTTTTTCCTTAACCAGAAGATCCTCACCCGGAATAATTTCCAGAATACCATCGGAAAAAATAGCGATGGAACAGGCCTCCGGGAGATGAACGTGGTTGACTGTCCAATCGGCATCCTCGTATAAACCGATTGGTTTACCCGACCCCTCTAGATAATGGGCGTTATTGTGTGTGATAACGACAGGGAGTGGCAAGTGGCCGGCAACAATATAGAACAGTTCGTGAGTATTCGTATCGATAATACCCACTGCCATGGTGAGATAATTATTCAAATGGATGGCGATCAACTCGTCGTTGATCACCGTAACCATTTGTTTCAGCGTGCGGTGAATAGAATCAAAATCGGCCAGCAATTGTCGCAGGCGCACCAATTGTGATACCAGGTTTTTTAGCCAAATGGTTACGAATGCCGGTGCCGAGCCGTGACCGGAAACGTCTGCCACATAGAAAGCATAGTAGCGTTTATCGAGTAAGGCATAGTCGATACAGTCTCCGCTCAGAAACAAAGAGGGGATCAACTTGAGTTCGCAAGTGTAGCCTAGGGCAACAAAAGGCGAGACCGGCAACATACTCTGTTGGACAAAATGGCCGGCCCGCTGATCCTGTTCCAGAGACTCGATATGCTTCTTCAAGCTGGAGTTGGCGATTTCTAGTTGCTGGCGGTAACGGTAGTTTTCGATTAATAAATGACGACGTTCAAGACTACGCTTTACCGCCATCTGGAGCACCCGCATATCGTCGATGGGTTTGATAAGGTAGTCGGCGGCGCCGAGACGCAGGGCATCGACAACATCATCCATGACTCCGGCATCAGAAATTAAAATAACCGGAATCTCTGGACGATGCTGGTAGAAATTGCTGAGTAGCGCCAGGCCATCCATATCGGGCAAGCGCAATTCGGTAACGACAAGGTCGGGAAGGAGCCGACCAAACAGGTCTAAGCCGGATTGACCGTCAGGGGCGCTGTAGACTTGAAAATCGCTATTCTGAAAATAGTCTACAAATTTCTGCCGCACAGCTAAATCGTCGTCAATGACAAGCAGTTTGTAATCCGAGTTCTGCATTAAATGTGCTTACGTCTACTTTACAAAATGGCAATAATTGCAACATTACTCCCTTACATGCTGCAACGCAAGAAAGAAACACTAGAGAGAAACGCAAGAGCTTCCGAAGGGCGCTACGTTCGTATTTTCAAGGATAATTTCCGCGGCATTCCGGCCCAAAAGATTACCCCCCCGACCCAATCAATAGTTTAATTTCTCTGAACGCGCGCGCGTAAAATTTGATTTTTCATCCCAGAGACAAGGAACTATTGAGCAAGGCTTTCTCTGCAAACTGAGACACTTATCAGCCAGCGACGATCGCTCGGCAAATTATTCATATAAGGAGGGCATCGCTACATCGATAAAAATTATGGGAAGAGATAAACGATCTCTGGATTATTAGATAGTCGCCGATAAGCTTTACTAATGATTGAAGTTTTCGTAAAAATTTCGAGGTTTGGCCGATGAGCAAGTTATCAAAATGAGATTATTTTTTGAGTGCCCGACTATAGCTCACTAAAGCTGACTAAAAATCTTCTTCTTCCAAACTGCTTCCAAAGCTGTCTGAGACTTGGCCGTCCTGAATTAAAAAGTTGCGGCGCTGAAGATAGGCGTCGCGAATAAAAATATAGCGATCACCGGTAATGAGACGCTCCGAATCCAATAGACCCGCACGAATCTCGATAAGATTGCCGGCCTTCAGTGAGTTCTGGGTACGATTATGATCCACGTGATCGATGAGATCCGTGTAGGTGTCAACCGGAATCGCTATCCCATCGCGCAAAGTAGATGGCCCCAAAAACGGAATAACCAAGTAAGGGCCAGGCTGGACACCCCAGGTCCCCAGGGTCTGGCCGAAATCTTCGGAATCTTCTTTTTCCAGTCCCATATGCTGAGCAAGGTCGATAAAACCCAAAATTCCCAAAGTGGAATTCACCAGAAAGCGCCCCGTATGTGTCAGGCTTTTTTCTGCCTTTCCCTGGAGGCCAGCATTGACAAGGCTCGGAACTTCGCGAAGGTTATCGAAGAAGTTAGTGATGCCATTCTCCACAATATTAGGAGTAACCGCACGATAGGCTTTGGCGGCAGGCTTTAGCAACAGCGAATCGATACCATCGTTAAATTTGAAAACAACTCGGTTTAAGCCTTCCAGCGGATCTTTCTGTTTGACATTGGAAACTTCATTGGAAGGCACGCTGGCACAGGCAGTGAGCAGCAGTAGATTTAAGATGGCAAATATTTTCATCACAGTGTCCTTAGTGCCGTTTTTAGTGTAATTTTTAGGCAAAATATACTAGCACAGTTCCCACTGACGCTTTAGCCGCTTGAGAGAAACTGGCAAGCGGGTACCGAGAATCTGGGCGAATTCCGATACTCTGAACTCTTCAATCATCCACCGGTAACAGATTAGCTCCCGATTAAATAATGCTCGGGACTTTTCAGTGTCAACGGCGGCTCGATAAGGCAACCAAAGCGATTCTATCTCTTCGATAATGACTCTGTCCTTATTAGCCTGCCGCGGCACTTTCTCCAATCGAATCAAGATTGCTTGCAGATACCTTGGGTACTCGGCAAACCACTCATAGAGTGTCTCGTATAGAAACCCCTGGTAAAACAAGCCATCCAATTGTTGTTGAATATCCGCAGCTGCCCATGCTGTGGCCAGGGCGTTCTTACTTTGTTTAATGGTTTTTTTGATCTCGACGACGACACTCAAAACTTGCAGAAGCAGCTTTTCCAGCGCCTCTGCTCGAGAGACCCACTGATGACAAGTCGCTTTTACCTGTTGCTGAAAAATTTCTTCGCGGCGAATCAAGGTGTCCGCGGAATTGACGGCGGCAAAGCTGGTTTGGCGAACCGCTGCAGTGATAATGTCATCGATTACCTGGGCACGATCACCGATGGCGACTGCGGATAAACTGAGGGTGTTATTTCTGAGTAGATGTTTTTTCAAATATCGAATCGTCTGCGCTTGCGATAGCAGCGCCAGACGCACACTGCCGCCTAAAGTATGGATAGCAGCATCTTCAATGTTGTCGAACAAGTGAATATCGACAGCATCACCGCGATCTTTCAGACCGGGATAAACGCGCACCTGTAGATCTTTTTGCCGCAATTGATAAGTTTCTGGCAAAGCACCGAAAGACCAAGTCTTGAGCCCCTGTTGCTCCAATTCATTGTGCGTTTGTGCCAGGCGATCTCGAATTTGGCTGCGGTAGCGCTGTTGCAATTCTGGCAAGTCGCGCCCACTGTCGATGAAAGTACCGCGCTCGTCTACGATATGGATGTTCATCCGGTAAAAATCATCGAACTCCACCTCACCCCAGACGGATGCTGGAACCTGAACGCCCCTATGTCGAAACAGTTGCTCGGCAAGCACTTCGACCAAAGCGCGACCACAAGGCTTGAGATTCGGCAATATAGCCGCAACCGTGGCCGGCACCGGCGCGAATTTTTTTCGCCACGTTTTGGGTAGGGCTTTGATCAAAGCGGTGATTTTTTCGGCCAAGAAACCGGGCACCAACCACTGCAAACGATTTTCTGAAAGCAGCGGTAAGGCGCTTACGGGCACCCTTAAAGTCACCCCATCATCTCGGTGAACCGGATCAAACTGATAGACGAGTCGGAAACGCAAATCACCCATTTCGAGATGATCGGGAAATAAATTTCCCGTAACATCGGCCGCTTGATGGAGCATTAATTGCGCTTTATCCAAGTGCAGTAGATTCTTCTGCTGTTCCTCGGCGTGTTTTCGCCAGTGTTCAAAACCCGTGAGATTGACGATTTCAGCGGGCACAAGTCGATCGTAAAAGTCGAACAAAATCTCATCGTCAACCAGAATATCGCGCTTTCTGGACTTGGCCTCCAAAGCCGTAATTTCTTCAATTAACCGTTGCTGGTTAAGAAAAAAATGTTCGCCAGCCTTGGCTTTTTGCAACTGTTGGCGCATTCGCGGATGCTTGGCGTATTCCCCTTCGACCAGTGCGGCGCGTATAAACAGTTCGCGACTTTCCGCGAGGTTGATCTGAGCGTAACTGACACGCTTTTTATCGGAAACAACCAAACCGTAAAGGGATATCTGCTCGTAAGCCATAACTTGGCCCGAGTGCGGCTGATAATGGGGCTGATCATGGCGATAAATCAGCAGATGCCCAGCGACAGAAATCAGCCACTGCGGTTCTATCAGCGCCACGGTGTGGGCGTACAAACGATTGGTTTCA
>JBLIHY010000068.1:0-12077 GCA_047634655.1 Cellvibrionaceae bacterium | reverse complement strand
AAGCGTTAGGTGCAAATAGTAATTTATACAACCAAGATTTCATTACATGAAGGTTTTTTAGTATGAACAATAAAATATATCTACTCGTTCTTGTGATTTTCATTTTTGGTTGTGCAACTGCACCAGAGATCATAATTAAACCGAGCAAACCCGGCGACTCTGTAGCATTGATTTACCTATCCGATAGTACGCCAAGGCACGAACACGTAGGCACTACTGTTTTTACAAATTTTACTAAGAAAGATGTGTCGAAAAAAAGTTATGAGGAGTCTATTTCGAATGGTATTGAGGAACTCATCAAAAGCAAATCAAATTTTTCAGTCGTAAGGATTAAACTAGAAGAAATCGGAATAAAAGAAAATGAAAAATTGTATAGCGCCTGGACGGGAAAGATGCTGCCAAAATACAAAACTAGCATTGAACGTCTTTCGCGTGAGAAAAATTTTGGCTATGTTGTGGTTATCAATCAATCTTGGCATGAAGCTTGGGCTAATTCTTCAGCGCACGTAGAAGGGTTTGGGCTATAAAGTCGCTGTTTACTTGGTTTTTGTACCTACGAGGTTTTGGATCAGCTATCAATGTCTATTTACAGCGTAGCCGATCATTCAGTAAAAAGAGGCTTTCCTTACAGAGCATGGAACCGTCCGAGTTTAAATGATATTACAAAACCTGCAGGGGTTAAGAATGTAGAGGAAAGTTACATTAATCTAGCGGCCGATAGAGCAGTGGATAAGTTTTATCGTTTGTCCGAAGAATATATGACAGATATTGGTTTACTCCAAAATACAAACGACCAGACAGAAAAATAAGGACCATAAAACTCAAAAGTTCAGCCTAACAATCGCAATCACGCGTACCAAATTCACACTTCGCATTATGAATAGGTGGGCCATAAGAAACATCACAGTAATAGCATTGATATTGATTTTTGCAGGATGCGCAAATCCAATCAATCGGAAAACATCGGAAAACTATTAAGGCAGTTAGACAATTGCGCATTCTAAAGCTTTATCCTCCGCAACGCGCTTCTCGGTCTCAAAACCCTTCTGTTCGACCATAGTTAGGTCTTGAAGGCTCTCGGGTCGATGTTGTACTTTTTAATACGCGATGCCAGTGTGGTTGGTTTTAGCCCCATGTATTCAGCAGCGCCGTTCTGTCCATAGACTTTACCTTCGGTAATTCTAAGGGCTTTGACAATGTCGCCTTTTACCTGCTGTTTGCGTTCCGCTTCTGTTGCCACGTGTATCTCAAGATCATTGTCGAGAATGATGCTTTGCGGTTGAGAATCCGTGGGAAAGCGATCAAAAATCAAGGTATTACCTTTCGCGACGATAACTTGCCGTTCTATAATATTTTCCAACTCACGAATGTTGCCCGGCCACGAGTAATTAATCAGTTCATTGATTTGCGATTTGGGAACTCTCAATTTCCCCTTATTGAATTTTTTTTGAGCTTTATCCAAAAGATGTACGGCGAGCAGCGGAATATCTTCTCTGCGATCGCGTAGAGGTACGGATTCGATCGGAAAGACATTTAGACGAAAATATAAATCTTCGCGAAAAATTTTGTCCGCCGCAAGTCGCTTTAAGTTTTTGTTGGTGGCAGCAATAACGCGGACATCAATATTCTTGGTCTGGGCATCCCCAACTCGTTCAAATTGTTGCTCCTGGAGTACACGCAATAGCTTCCCCTGCAATTCCAGCGGAATTTCGCCAACTTCATCGAGAAAAATAGTGCCGCCGTCAGCCAATTCAAAGCGACCAATACGGTTATTGGTCGCGCCAGTAAAAGCACCTTTTACGTGGCCAAAGAATTCACTCTCAAATAAATCGCGGGGAATAGCCGCGCAATTTACCCGGATCAATGGCCGCTGTGAGCGCCGACTCGCCTGGTGAATGGCGCGAGCAATTAATTCTTTACCGGTACCGGATTCCCCAGTGATTAAAACCGTGGCATCTGTTGGTCCGACCAGGTCAATCTGTTGAACAATATGTTGTATGGCTTGGCTCTTGCCAACGATAGTTTGGTGATTGAAAGTAACCTTAATTTCTTCTTGTAAATAAGCATTTTCCTGTTCGAGCCGGTGCTTGAGCGACTCAATTTCGCGCAGTGCTTTGAGCAATTTTTGCTGGGAAAGCTTCTGTTCGGTAAGGTCGCGAAAAATGACCACGGCGCCGACCAAGTGACCATTGTCTTTGATCGGCGTGCTCGTGTACTCCACTGGAAAAATTTTCCCATCTTTTCGCCAAAAAACCTCATCTACGACTCGGTGGACCACGCCATCACAAAAAGCGGCGTAAATTGGGCACTCCTCTCGTTGGTAAGCCTCCCCGGAAGGGTGGCTGTGGTGAATCATCGCGTGAATATCTTTGCCAACCAAATCCTCCGCCCGCCAACCCAGTAATTCTTCTGCCTTTGGGTTAACAAAGGTGGTTTTACCTTGATCGTCTACTCCGTAGATGCCTTCACCCACCGCCGTTAAAATTAATTGATTGTTGCGCTCGATTTCTTGGAAGACCTTTTCTATCCGACGCCACTGGCTGATTCCCGATAGGTAATGCTTGTGTGTCTCTTCCGCGTGGCGATTGCGCTCGATTCCCGTTTTGTCCGAGAAGTAAAACACGATAGCAAGCTGGTTATCGGTGGTGTCGTACTTTATTCGAAATCCCGTGGCCTCTACTTTTCTCTGCTCGCTACCATCGGGAGACCGCAGTATTAGTTCGGGACGCCGTGCACTATTTTTGTCAAAAATCTCCTGAGTAAAAGTAATCAGTTCTGGAAAAATACCGGCAAAAAAAATACTGAATCGCTGGGTCAGTAAATTACTGGTTTTAGACCAAAGCAGGGATTGAGCGCTTTTGTTGGCGAGTAGAATCCTGTCTTGAAAAGGATCAACGATAACTTGTGCCAGAGGGGAGGCGGCAAAGAGCGTTTGTTCCAATCGGTCATTCATAGAGAGCCATTCACATTTATTCTTTTGTAAAGAGGATACAAGTTTTGTGCCAAAAAACGATTTTTCGTTTTTAAAATCACGAAATTTCATGAAAAACGAAAAATCGTGATTTTTTGTCAAGGTTGCTTTATAAAAAAATACTTTAAAATCATAGGCTTAAGATTTAAATCTATTTTGGCATATTTATTGCTATTTGATCACTAGAAAATAAGAAAGATTAAAGTATAAAATCACTTGAGCCTTACATTTTATATATAAGCATTCATTTCACATACAGTAGGCACCAAAATGGTGTTATCTCACCGGGGGAAGATCTGATGACCATTAAGAGTTTAAATAACCCATATCGCGAAGAAGTATCACTACAGCACACACAAAGTTGTCAATGTCAGGCATGCGCCATCGAAAAGAAATCAATGCAATTTACCGATGACGGCCAACGAACGCGATGGTTGGAAAAAGAAGTCGAGAAAATGACTACCGAGACGGCTACCGAAGCCAGTGGCCATGATCACTCCAAGCAAAATCAGTTTGATTCTAACGAAGATATGCTGGACCAGGCTATCGAGAATGCCATCGTTCGCGGTATTTTTAATCACAATGATATGGAGCGACGAACTTTTATGAAGGCCGTGGGTGGCGGCACCGCAGCTTCCATTTTGGGCACCATGTTGCCAATGGATTCCATCAAGGCCGCTGTAAAAGAGTCCGCTGGAAAGCTTGAAAAAACAAAATTAAACGTCGGCTTTGTTCCTATTACCTGTGCAACCCCCATTATTATGGCGGACCCCTTAGGCTTTTATTCAAAGTATGGTCTAGACGTAAAGCTTATCAAAACCGCCGGCTGGGCTGTTGCTCGCGATAAGTCCTTAAACAAAGAGTACGACGCCGCACACATGCTTACGCCAATGCCACTGTCGATGACAATGGGCGCCGGCTCCATCGCCGAGCCCTACATTATGCCGGCGGTAGAAAATATTAATGGCCAGGCCATCGTGCTTCGCAACGATCACATCAACAAGCGCGATCCCAAACAGTGGAAAGGCTTCAAGTTTGGTGTGCCTTTCGACTATTCCATGCACAACTTCCTGCTACGTTACTACGTAGCTGAGTTCGGTCTTGATCCCGACAAAGATATCCAGATTCGCGTCGTTCCACCACCCGAGATGGTCGCTAATTTGCGCGCCGGTAATCTCGACGGTTATTTGTCACCGGATCCTTTTAACCAGCGGGCTGTCTGGGAAAAAGTCGGATTTATTCACATCCTGACTAAAGAGATTTGGGATGGACATCCCTGTTGTGCATTTGCCTGCAGTAAAGAATTTGCCGAGACTAATCCCAACACTTACGGCGCTTTGTTGAAATCTCTGGTCGACGCCACTCAGTTCTCGTCCAACCCAGATAACCGTAAAGATATTGCTGCAGCGATTGCACCGAAGAATTATCTCAACCAACCTATCCCAGTCATTGAGCAGGTGCTGACTGGACGTTTTGCCGATGGTTTGGGCTCTGTGCAAAATGTCCCCGATCGAATCGATTTTGATCCATTCCCCTGGCACTCGATGGCCGTATGGATTCTGACACAGATGAAACGCTGGGGTTATGTCACTGGCGATATCGATTACAAGGGCATCGCTGAGGAAGTCTACCTCGCCGCTGACGCTGGGAAAATGCTTAAGGAATTAGGCTATAGCGCCCCGGATAAAACCTATGAAAATTACACCATCATGGGTAAAGAGTTCGATTACAGCAAGCCGGAAGAGTACGTCAACAGCTTCGCTATTAAAAGGAACTAGGCGGTATGTCACTGCGCGTAAAATCTATGCTTTTGACGCTCGTCCTGTTGGTAGTGCTTCTGGGTTTTTGGGAACTTGTCGTCACCGAGCCCGAAAAAACTGAAGCACTAACAGAGTACGATCTGTTGATGGGTGGCGCCGATCAGGAATCCCGAGTGCCTCCGCCCTCTAAAGTGCTTGGCCGCGCTTATGAGGAGCTCAGCAATCCTTTTTACGATGCAGGGCCCAACGATAAAGGGATTGGTATCCAACTGGGTTATTCCCTGTACCGTGTTATTACCGGGTTCACGCTTGCATTGGTTATTGCCATCCCGTTCGGATTCCTGATCGGGATGTCGCCTTTGATGTATCAGACGCTCAACCCACTGATACAAATCCTGCGACCGATCTCTCCACTGGCGTGGATGCCGCTGGCCTTGTTTATCATTAAGGATTCGGAAGCCTCGGCGATTTTCGTTATTTTTATTTGCTCCATCTGGCCCATGTTGACGAACACCGCCTTTGGTGTCGCCGGTGTTCGTCAAGACTGGTTAAACATCGCCAGCACTCATGAGCTGGGACCATTGCGAACCGCGTTTACGGTGATTTTGCCTGCTGCGGCACCAACCATTCTCACCGGGATGCGTATTTCCATTGGTATTGCCTGGCTAGTAATCGTGGCAGCGGAGATGCTGGTCGGAGGAACGGGAATCGGTTATTACGTTTGGAATGAGTGGAATAACTTAGATCTAACCAGCGTCATCTTTTCTATCTTGATGATCGGCCTGGTCGGCATGTTTCTGGATTTAGTTCTCTCCGGCGCACTCAAACTCGTGGAGTACAAAGAATAAGCCATGCTTAATCCTCATAAGGCCAGCAACATCCTCTAACTCGGCACAAAACCTGAATCGGGCAAAATAAATCTCATGTCTAAACACTTTGTTAACGTCGAAAACATGGCCAAACGCTATCCGGTAAAGGGAGGAGCGTCTACGACAATTTTTGAGAATGCCAATTTCGGCATCGAAAAAGGTGAGTTTGTATGCATTATCGGTCACTCTGGTTGTGGTAAATCCACCATTCTTGGTGCGCTCGCTGGTCTGGATGAGCCCACCGAAGGCGCCGTGATTATGGATGGTCGCGAAGTTGTTGGCCCTAGCCTCGATCGCGGCATCGTTTTTCAAAACTACTCGCTGTTGCCCTGGTTAACCGTGCTGCAGAACGTCCACTTTGGTGTCCGTGCACGATGGCCCAAATGGAGCAAAGAGCAAATCCGTGAACATTGCCTGAAATTCATTAAATTGGTGGGTCTGAGCGGTAAGGAAAATCTGAAACCCTCCGAACTTTCCGGCGGTATGCGACAACGCGTCAGTATCGCCCGAGCCTTCGCCACTCAGCCCAAACTGCTGTTACTAGATGAACCCTTCGGTGCCTTGGATGCTTTGACGCGGGGAATAATCCAGGAGGAGCTGATCAAAATCTGGGATGAAACTCACCAGACTATCTTTATGATCACTCACGATATCGATGAAGCTATTCTTCTGGCAGATCGCATATTGCTGATGTCAAACGGTCCCAAGGCACAGATTGCCGAATCCGTGATAGTGGATATTCCCCGCCCACGTAAACGCAGCACTATTATCGATCACCCAGGCTACTACAAAATCCGCAATTATTTAGTAGACTTCTTGGTCAACCGTTCGGAGGGTTTCGCCGATGTACCCTGCAAGCCCAATCAATATCCAAAAGAAGTCAACCCTGCGAAAAATGCAGGAGTCGCTAAACCCACAGCTTGATTCAATCTATCTACCTCTTAAACAACAGTAGGAGCACGTTATGTACAAACTTGATATGACTGAAGTAGTCATGGCCGCAAAAGCCGCCAAAAAGTTAAGCTGGCAAGAGATTGCCGATGCCGTAGGTATGTCGCCTGTATTTATCACCTCTTGCTGCCTGGGCATGAACAGCACACCGCCCGAAGCGGCTGCCAAAATTTGCGAAATGCTGGGATTGGACTCAGAGGTGGCCACTGCTATGGAAGACTATCCCACAAAAATTTGGGACCAAGCGGTACCCACGGATCCATTAGTTTATCGTCTCTACGAAGTGGTGGGCGTTTACGGTGAAACTTTGAAAGAAGTCATTCAAGAGAAATTTGGCGATGGCATCATGAGCGCCATTGATTTCACTATGGAGGTCGACAAAGAGGAAAACCCCAAAGGCGACCGGGTTATCCTTACCCTTAACGGTAAGTTTCTACCCTACAAGGCCTGGTAGTTATCGTGACTCTCAAGCCACCGCCACCCCCTTTTACGGAAGAGACAGCCAGGCAGAAAGTCCAGGCGGCGGAAGACGCCTGGAATACCCGGGACCCGGAAAAGGCGTGTCTGGCCTATACGGAAGATAGCCAATGGCGCAACCGGGACGAGTTTTTTTCCGGTCGCGATGCCATTAAAAAGTTTCTCTCTCACAAGTGGGAAAAAGAACAGGGCTACAAATTAAAAAAGTGGCTCTGGAGTTTTACAGGTAACCGTATTTCCGCCAAATTTGAGTACGAGTGGCACGACAGCAACCGACAGTGGTTTCGCTCCTACGGCAACGAGCAGTGGGAATTTGCAGACAACGGTCAGATGCAGCGGCGAGAAGCCAGTATCAACGACGTTGCTATTCTCGAATCCGATCGCAGGCTTTAATCTCAGCACAGCACCAGTTCTGCGGTGCGGCCCATCGAACAATAAACTGTTCAAATTCTCTAGTGCCAAGTGAATTTGATGCTATTATCTGGCTCTAATTAGGCCAAAATTATCTTTCCATGTCCGATGTCCTGCAACAATTAAATCGACTTCTACAAGAGCGAAAACGTTCGGGGGAAGCCGATACGTCCTACGTCGCACAGTTGCATACTAAAGGGCTTAACAAGATTCTCGAAAAGGTCGGTGAAGAATGTATGGAGACTGTATTGGCGGCAAAGGATGCCCAGCACAGCGGCGATAAAGAAATGCTCATTTATGAAACAGCGGATTTATGGTTTCACTCTATGGTAATGTTGTCTCACCTAGATGTGGATCTGCAATCCGTTCTCGATGAGCTCGACCGTCGCCTTGGTCTTTCCGGCATCGAAGAAAAAGCAGCACGTTAATAATTATCTATCAGGAGGTGCCCATGGGTATCGGCGGTATTGGCATTGGCCCTTTATTAATCATATTGTTAATAGTGGTGCTTTTGTTCGGAACAAAAAAATTAAAGGGCATGGGTTCAGACCTCGGTGGTGCCTTCAAAGGCTTTAAGAAGGCGCTAAATGATGACACTGAAGAAGCCAAGACAAAAGCATTGGACGACGACACTAAAGACGTTGAAGTAAAAGATGAATCCGCTTCCGTAATTACTAGGAAAGAAACGGCGGAAAGTAATAAAAAAACTGGTGGATCAAACTAAGGAATGGGTTTTTTTGAAATCCTACTGATATCGGTCATTACTTTATTGGTCGTTGGCCCCCAGCGTATGCCCGAGGCGGTTCGCAACGTTGCACTGACTATAGGCCGTATTAAGCGCACTTTTAATTCTGCCCGCACTGAGATTGAACGTGAAATTGGTGCCGACGATATCCGCCGACAACTTCACAACGAGGAAGTGATGCAAAAGCTCAGCAAGTTAAATTCGGGTTTGTCGGAAATCGATCAAAAAATTTACGACGGCAAACTCGCTATGCCCTGGACTGAAGACGAGTATCTCGATGCCCAGGAACAAAAAAAACAGGAACAGAATAAAAGTACTGACAGCGATCCTCCCAATTGTCAGCACAAAAACAAAAACCGGGAAATAGATACCATTAACGATGCTGTCGATAAAGGCAATGCGTCTACCAATGAAGGCGCCTCTGATCAGGCCAAGGCTGAAAGCGCGCCCTGAACCAGGAATAACAGTTGCCTTTCCAATGACCGAAAAGACCACGACACTGGTCAATCATTTGATCGAATTACGCTATCGCCTAACCATCGTGCTGATCTCAACAGCTCTGGTTTTCGTCGCTCTATTACCCTTTGCCAACGAAATTTACACTTTTGTCGCTGAGCCATTGATGGCATTTTTGCCGGATGGAGCTTCTATGATCGCCACAGATGTGACAACTCCCTTCCTGACGCCGTTTAAGTTGACGTTTTTTGTCGCTTTTGCGGTGGCCCTGCCAATTGTTTTGTATCAATTCTGGGCTTTTTTGGCTCCTGGACTCTACGATAATGAAAAGCGCTTAATCGTACCGCTGATTATCTCCAGTGTTTTGTTGTTCTACATTGGCATTGCCTTTTGCTATTTTATAGTTTTTCCTCTGGTTTTCGATTTTTTCACATCGATGGCTCCCCAGGGCGTTACCGTGATGACCGATATTTCCAGTTATTTGAATTTTGTTTTGAAGCTCTTTTTCGCCTTCGGCATTGTATTTGAAATCCCTGTGGCAATTGTTTTATTAATTCGGTTGGGAACCCTTACTCCCGAACAACTGGAGCGCTGCCGACCTTACGTGATTGTTGGGTGTTTTGTTATAGGAATGCTATTGACGCCGCCGGATATTATTTCGCAAGTATTACTGGCTATCCCCATGTGGCTACTTTATGAAACAGGTTTGATTATCGGAAAGTACTTGCTGAAAAAAGCCCCCGATCAGACCTAAGATATTTACCAATTGTTGACATAAGGTAAAAATCCTAAAGCTCAAAATACTCTGACTAATGATTCAATATCCGGCTAGGTTTTTACTGGCACAATAAATCCATCTAAAAAACATCCTGGGAGCGCGCGGTCTGCGTTTGCTATAATCCACCGCTTTTACGCAGGGCATTGTCATGCTTCGAGAATTTCCCGCGTGCCGTTTGCGCCGCAACCGTTATCACGATTTTTCCCGGCGCTTGGTTCGCGAGACCCGTCTTTCCGTGGACGATCTCATTTATCCCATGTTTGTCGTCGAGGGCCGGAAGCAGCGCATTGCCGTCGATAGCATGCCAGGGATCGAGCGTTACTCCATCGACGAATTGCTCAAAGAAGCGGAAAAAGCCGCTAAACTTGGCATTCCCGCGATTGCACTGTTCCCCAACGTCGATGCCTCCGTTCGCAGTCTGGACGGCCACGAAGCCTTCAACCCCAACAATTTAATTTGTCGCGCAGTGCGCCATCTCAAACAGGCCATACCGGAGTTGGGGGTGATAACTGACGCGGCGCTGGATCCCTACACGACCCACGGTCAGGACGGCATTGTTAGTGACGAGGGCTATGTGCTTAACGACGTCACTGTTGAAGCACTGAAAAAACAGGCGCTGGTCTGTGCGGAAGCCGGTTCCGACGTTATTGCACCCTCGGATATGATGGACGGTCGAGTAGGAGCTATTCGTGCGGAACTAGATAACGCCGAGTTTATCGATACCCAGATTTTGGCGTACTCCGCCAAATACGCCTCGTCCTATTACGGGCCTTTTCGCGATGCGGTTGGCTCCATCAATGCGTTGGGGAAGGGCAACAAGATGACTTATCAGATGGACCCCGCCAATACCAATGAAGCCTTGCACGAAGTGCAAATGGATATCAGCGAAGGCGCCGATATGGTGATGGTTAAGCCGGCGATGCCGTATCTGGATATCGTTTGGCAGGTAAAGCAAAAATATAAGCTTCCCACCTTTGCTTATCAGGTCAGTGGCGAATACGCTATGCATGCCTTTGCTATTCGGCAACAGATATTAAGTGAGTCCGTTATCCAGGAATCGCTGCTCGCCATCAAGCGTTCCGGCGCCGATGCGATTCTCACTTATTTTGCCTTGGAGGCCGCCGAACAGTTGGCGGGCGCCAGTTATTAAAATATTCGCCTGCCGGCCGGGGTTATCGACGAGAGCAGTTTGTGTGCGATAGCTCGTTCCATTTATCTACACCTACTGTAAAGCCAGTGGTAACTTTGTTAACGTATATTGTCTGAAAGACGAGCTTAAGAACTGTGTTTATCGAAGGGATCGTTGAAAAAATACAAGACTGAACCGACACGCAACCACGTTAGCCTATCAACCTTACAACTACTGAACCGATGAGCTAACCGTTCGCCGAGATCAGTAATTCGCCAACCAAGTCTAATAAATAGTGATTTATCTATGACAAATAAAGCCATCATTTCAACTGACAATGCCCCGGAAGCGATTGGTACCTATTCCCAGGCGGTAAAAGCCCATTCCGTTGTTTATCTGTCCGGTCAGATACCCTTAGATCCGGATACGATGACTCTGGTTGAGGGAGATTTTTCTGCGCAAATTCACCGAGTGTTCAAAAACTTACAGGCGGTTTGCGATGCCGCTAATGGCAGTTTGGCAGACATTGTAAAACTCAATGTTTATCTGACTGATATTAATAATTTCGCTGTGGTCAACCAGGTCATGAAGGAATACTTTCAGAAACCTTATCCCGCTCGCGCAGCAGTTGGTGTCAAAGAATTACCGAAAGGCGCAGTGGTAGAGGCCGATGGTATTATGGTGATTTAGTGCAGTTCCATTGCACTGCCAAATAAAATCGGATCGCGACGCACAATCTTTGTGCTGCCGACCACCGTGGATGTGATCGCGATTTCTCGCAAGCGATCACTGAGGCCTCTATAGATCGCAATAGGCGGTCTATAAAATGCCATGTTTTGCGCCAACCAATATGAGTAATCCTGTACCGATAACCCGCGCTTTTGCCACAGTAGGATTGGTTTTATATTCATCGCTTGACAGTATCACCTGCAACTTTCCTCTGCAAATAGTAAAAGGTATGTGATGTTAGCGAACACGAAATATTGCCGTTACATGCCGTGACTACATTTCTTCGTATTTGTAAGGGTTACCTTGTCCAGGAAAGAGGCTTGTATTTATTGGTATAGCAGCCTCCAACGACAGCGTAGTTTGTTTGTGTGAAGAACGCTATGACTGGGCCGGGAGTGAACCCACAGCAGGCTTTAAGAATTTATTTTTTGTCTTGAACGACCTTGTGCTGATTGGATCAGCTTTTTCACTAAAGACAAAAACGGAAACTCTGTCATTCAGAGGTACAATAACCACTATGAAATTCATTTTTCGGAGGCGTATACACATGAAGCACTTGTTACTGGTTTTACTAATGGTTTTTGGTTCACCGCTATTTGCTGCCGACTACCTTTTCGACAAGACGCACACACAAATATTTTTCAACGTCGATCACTTGGGTTTTAGCACATCCACAGGCGCATTCACTGGCTTCGAGGGAGGCTTCAGTTTTGACCCCGATAATGTTGAGCAGGCGAGTGTTGAGGTTATCATTCAAACTTCCAGCATCGATCTCAACGACGATAAGTGGAACAGCCACAT
>JBLIHY010000067.1:0-12247 GCA_047634655.1 Cellvibrionaceae bacterium | reverse complement strand
GACCTACCGATCGAAGAGGATTACTACGATCCCACCAAAGTACTCAAAGATCGAGAGTGTGGTCTTCATGTCGGCAAATCTATCGAAGGACAGACGTAGAATTCATGATTTGTGCCGGTGTAGAAAACCACTTTTTTAAGCGATTGCCGTATATGTTTGTAGTATTTTCCAGTAAGTACGCTGGCAAATATCCTGTCAGCGGGCGTGGCGCTCTCATTTGAAGATAAAACTGTCCTCTGAGAAAACGGCTTATGTAAATATTAAAAATACTCTGATTAATTCATTCATGAATTAATCAGAGTATTTTCAGTTACTTCATATAATTGAATATGACAGCACTTTCCTGTGATGCAGGAGTCTCTGGATTGGTCAGAGATTCATTAAACTAAAAACGAGGAAGCGTTTATGCAACGACAAGTACTCAGCGATGAGCTAACAACTTCGGGACAAATTTCATTGGATGATTTACAGCAGCTTCATGCAGACGGAATAAAAACTATTATCTGCAATCGCTATGATCACGAGGATCCAAATCAACCGGATTTTGAAACAATCGCCGCTGCCGCAAAGGCGCTCGGTATGGAAGCCCACCTTATGCCTGTAGCTTCAGGCAATGTTACCAAGAAAGATGGCGAGCAATTTGGTGAATTGCTAACCAAGGTTCAGAAGCCCGTACACGCGTATTGTCGCTCTGGCACACGTTGCAACATACTTTGGACTTTATCTAACTGAGCTCATCAACAGACCGCAGCTTTTCGGCGGATGAAATCGTTGGATCTAGCCGCAGTTTTTAGCAGTTCTTAAAAGGTATTACCTTCGACTTTAAATATCGTGGTTATCAACAACCCGTAAAAATATCCATCTTCCCGGTATTACATTAGCCATTAAAAATTAGAGAGGTCCCGTGACAGCCAGGCGAAATCGAATATTGTCGGTTCGACAAAAACAGCGTTTAAGTCCTAACATGATACGTATCCTGTTAGGCGGAGAAGCACTGAAAGATTTTCCTGCAGGTTATGAAAGTGGTTACGTCAAACTTCTACTGCCAGTAGAGCAAAAAATCCTCAAACGGTCGTATACCATTCGTCACTTTGATCAGAAAAACTGGCTTTTGACTTTGGATTTTGTCGTTCACGTCGACACTATTGGAAGCAATGGTCCCGCCTCGAACTGGGCATTGAATTGTCGCGAGGGCGATACCGTTACGGTCGATGGGCCCGGTGCGGCCAAGTTAGTCGATCTTTCGGCCGATTGGTTCTTGTTGGCGGGAGATATGGCGGCGCTGCCTGCTATCAGCGTCAACCTGGAACGTTTGCCAACGACTGCAAAGGGCTACGCTGTAGTGGAAGTGATGGACAGTGCCGACAAACTGCCGCTAGCGGTGCCTTCAGGCATCGCGCTCCACTGGGTAATCAATCCCAAACCCGATCAGGCTAATACACTATTGGTGGATGCAGTTACTGTTCTGCCTTGGCTATGTGGTAAAGCCGGCGTTTGGTCGGCGACGGAGTTTGAATCCATGCGACGGCTGCGTCGCTATTTCAAACAAGAGCAGGGTTTATCGAGTCGTCAAGTTTATGTGAGCAGCTACTGGAAAATGGGCGAAGCTGACGAGGGCCATAAGCGGGCTAAAAAATCGGATACCGAGACTATACAATAAGCCGATTTTCTGTTTTGCTCTTGAAAACTTGGTCGGAGTAATTGCAGATCCTCTCGTACATTCCACTGGCGTCCAGGCCAATGGCAGCAAGAATTTTTTTCCGATTGCCGTGATCAATATATTTGTCGGGTAGACCCAGTTGCAGCAATGGCATAACTATCGCTTTTGAGGATAAATATTCAGCGACTGCGCTGCCCGCGCCCCCAATAATTGTATTTTCTTCCAAAGTGATTAGCAGTTTGTGCTGTTGGCTTGCTTGGTTGATCAATGCCTCATCCAAGGGCTTGACCCAACGCATATCGTAAACGCTTGCATCGAGCCGACTGGCCGCTTCCACGGCGGCAGGTAACAACACACCGAAATTGAGTATGGCAATTTCTTTCCCTTTCCTGACCTGTCGGCCTTCACCAACCTTATGCGCCAAATTATTGGCTTCGATCTTAATACCGATGCCTTCGCCGCGAGGGTAACGCACAGCTGCTGGACCCGGATAATCGTAGGCGGAAAACAATAATTGACGGCACTCATTTTCATCGCTCGGTGCCGCCACTACAATATTAGGTATACAGCGTAGATAACTCAGATCAAAACTGCCCGCGTGAGAGGGGCCGTCTTCCCCTACAATTCCTGCGCGATCAATGGCAAAGGTAACATCCAAATTTTGCAAGGCGACATCGTGGATAAGTTGATCGTAGGCGCGTTGTAAAAAAGTGGAATAGATCGCTACTACTGGCTTGGCGCCATCACAGGCGAGCCCCGCTCCGAGAGTTACTGCATGCTGCTCAGCGATAGCAACGTCGTGGTAGCGATCTGCGAATCGTTTGGAAAACTCCACCATCCCCGAGCCTTCGCACATGGCTGGAGTGATGCCGACCAAGCGCTTGTCCTCTTGCGCCATATCGCATAGCCACTGACCAAAAACATCCTGATATTTGGGGATGACCTTTTTCTTGGGTACCGCAACACTGATCTTTGGTTTTGGTTCCAGTTTATTAAGTGCGTGGTAACCGACCGGATCCGCCTCGGCAGGGGAAAAACCACGGCCTTTTTGCGTGATAACGTGCAATAACTTCGGACCTTTGATTTTTTGCAATCTTTCAAAGTAATTCAATAACTCTGGCAAATCGTGCCCGTCGATGGGCCCGACATAATTGAAACCCATTTCTTCAAACAAACTGCCTGGAGAAACCAGTCCCTTCACACGTTCTTCCGTGCGCCGCGCCGCTTCCCAGGCGCGAGGAATTTTGGTCAAGACACGTTTACTATTTTCTCTCAGGGCATTATAAAATTGACTAGACCAGATTCTGGATAGATAAGTCGCCAGGCCGCCCACGTTGGGAGAAATAGACATATTGTTGTCGTTGAGAACGACCAGCACGTCACGGCCAGTGTGAGCAACGTGGTTGAGTGATTCAAAGGCCATTCCCGCTGTCATCGCCCCGTCGCCGATAATAGCTACATGCTTGCGGTCCGTACCATTTCGCTCATTGGCCAGCGCCATACCCAAAGCAGCGCTGATAGAGGTACTGGAATGGCCAACGCCGAAGGTGTCGTAGATACTCTCGCTGCGCTTGGGGAAACCCGACAGACCACGACATTTTCTCATGGTCAGCATTTGCTCCCGGCGGCCGGTCAGAATTTTATGAGGATAGGTCTGATGGCCGACATCCCAAACAAGGCGGTCATCTGGTGTTTTGTAGGAATAGTGCAGGGCAATAGTCAACTCAACGACTCCAAGGCCAGCGCCGAAGTGTCCGCCTGTCTGACCGACACAGTAAAGCAGGTATTGTCGCAGTTCTTCAGCGAGTGTCAGCAGTTCTTGTCTATCCAAATCTCTCAAATTTTCGGGATGATCGATATTATCCAGGAGAGGTGTTTGCGGACGAATTAGAGGTATTTCACTGCACATGATTATTTAGTGTGCCTTTATAGGTAAGTGTGCAAGTCGACATAGGTAAGTGTTCATAGGGCAAAAAGCTATTGTATGGTTAATGCCTCAGAATGCCTAGTCTGGGCGATTTATAAATCGCACTCCCCATTTGCCTTAGTTTAAGGTCAACCTTGTACGGCCGGAGCTTACTGTTGGCTTCCACGGCTGGCCCACCAAAACTGATAAAACCTAGTTTCAGCCAGTAAAGGAATGCTTCAGTAAATGGCGAATCTGACGATAATTTTTTTGTTTCTTCGCTTATCGTTGGTATTTTATTGTTATCTATACGAACTAATGGGTACCAGCTATCGGCTCAGTGACGGCGTTATTCAGCTTTATAGGCTTAGCAGGCTGAGCCCTCAAAGAGCCGAATGTGAAAGATTTACCAATTTGACGGGCAGGATATCAGCATTGCACCAGCGAAGGGCTCTCACTTAATAGCCCTTCGCTGGGACACCTACTACAGTCTGTCCGCAGGGAGCATCTTTTATAACGACGGCATTAGCCCCTATAAGGACATCATTGCCAATTTTGATGTTTCCCAGTAATTTTGCACCAGCACCGATATTTACGCGGTGTCCGAGCTGAGGAGCTTCATCCGGATTCTCAATTCTGACATTACCGATAGTGACGCCTTGGCGAATTATGCATTCGTCGCCAATTGTGACGTTTCCGTGAATTACTATACCGTTTTGGTGCTCGATAATCACTTTGCGACCAAGGGATACTGTGTAAGGTAATTCGATACCATATCGATTTCTTACTCGACGGTAAAGGATACGATAGAGCATGCTAAAAGGTGCCCGTACGAATCTGTGACGAACATGCATTCGCCACTTTCCAAATCTGCAGACGGCAATGGCTCGGAACCCGGGGAGGCTCCAATCGCGACCGTGACAAATCCAATCTTCTTTGATTTGTTGGCATAACGCTTTGAAGCTATAGAAATTGTCGTTATATTCTCTGAATAACAATCCTACCCTAACAGCTTTATCGCTTCTCTGTTCCACGTCCAAGTATCCTTTTTGTGTAAAATTACCTAACGATTTTAGTTGGCAATTAGCTAACCTCTTCACTAAATTCATAGGAGCTTCTACAAATTGTACGATTCGAACCAAACTTTTGGATTTAAAAAGCTGTGGGAAAAGAAATCCCGGAGCAACCTCGGCGGTTGCCGATGCAGCTCTTCACGATTTACAACAAACTTACGCATAACCCAGGTGCTGTAACCCATCATCCAAAGAAGATCGGCGGCAACAAGATGAAAGTAGGAGTAGTTTTTTACCAAAAACCGACGCCGAGATTCAAACCAATACCGCGGTCTTCGAGGTTGGACTTTACGAGTATCGGAAATTCCAGTTGCGGCCCCCACTTCATGAATTACACGACTTTCCGGAACGTAATAGCAGTGAACGCCAGACTTTTGAGCTTTCATCAAGTAATCAACTTCTTCGTAGTAAAGAAAATACTTCTCATCCAGGCCGCCCAATTGCTTCTGTACATCGCCTGAAAACATTAGAGAAGCGCCCGCCATCCAATCTGAGCGTTCTAATTTTGTAGGTATATCGCGAACCACAATGAAGCGTTTAAACCAGCGGTCTAGAAATCCCAGGCTAAAACCAGAGCACAGCTCGCTGATTACCGAGGGAAAGTTAAATGTCGAAACTTGCTTGGTACCGTCCGCATCTTGCAGACAGCTACCGGCTATAGTGTTCGGATGTGACTCAAGGAAGTTGACGAGGTGAGCCGTAGCGTCCGGTAAAACCCGAGTGTCAGGATTTAACATCCAAAAATAATCAATATGATTTAGCCAATCACGGGCAACTGAAAACCCCAGATTATTTCCATAAGCGTAGCCACCGTTTTTTTCTGCGGTTACCAAGCGAACCCAAGGCTGCCATTCTGAAGCCTCAATGGCGGATTGAATCTGCTTTTGAGAATTGTCCGGCGAACAGTTATCGACAACTACAACGTGGAGCCGGGGTAACTGCCTGCGCTCTTTCTCCAGAGCGGCTATACCGGCAATAACCAGTTTTGCTGTTCCGTAATTGACAATGATAACGGCTATTAAGCTTTTATTTGTCGACACATCTTCTTCGTACATGGAAAGTTCCTTAGTAACCGAGATAGCTTACGTCTTCAGCATACAAGTTCAGCAAGAGAGTAAGCGTCTGGATTATACACATTGAAGATTGCCACAGTTTATTCCTCTGTAGCCTTTACTATAAGAGACGTTTAAAAATTAATATCGCAGTTCAAAGTTGACAGTATTATTCCGAATATACATTCAATAGCACTTGTTTAGTTACAACAGTAAATGCTGAATGAGTGTGTTAGACGGTCCCTAAAAAGATTGAGCTTACATGCAATGCGCGAAAGCCGCTTGGTTCTTTCAGTTAGATAGATTCTATCGCTCGTTTGAAAGTATCCGGAGTGAGAATTTGCGGCAGTATTCGCGGTTCACTGTCGGCTTGAGCAGGAAATAACAAATATAGAGGTACACCGCCGCGATCATAGGTTTCCAAAAGGCGGGTGATTTCGGGGTCGTAATTGGTCCAGTCTCCCTCCATGAGATAGATTCCTTGGCTTTCCATGGCGGCGATAGTATCTGTTGTAAAGACCAGTGCTTCGTTCCATTTGCAGGTGATGCACCAATCGGCAGTTAAGTTGACGAATACCGGTTGTCCTCGCTGTCGCAGCTCCCGCAGGCGTTGTTCACTGTATGTTTCCCAGGGAGAAGCCGCGTTTATAGTTGATGCCTTTATGGGAGACTGGCTGATGTGCCCAGTAAAGATGATCACAATAAGTAAATTGCCAATGACGATAAAGCGTCGAACGACTGTCAAATATCTGGCCAGCCAATAGGCAAACAAAATAAGTAGGCAGCCAATGATCATAAAGACGACGGCGTTATCGCCCAGCTGACGACCCAACACCCAGAGTAACCAGATAGCTGTTAGGTAGAGAGGAAAAGCGAGCGCTTGTTTAAATATTTCCGTCCACGGTCCTGGCTTGGGCAGATATTTTCCCAATTTTGGCACATAGCTGAGCAACAATAATGGCAGGGCCATGCCAAAACCAAGGACGGCAAAAACACTTAAGGCTATCCACCAGGTCTGGGTGATGGCAAAGCCGAGGGCGGTGGCCATGAAAGGCGCCGTGCAAGGACTGGCGACCACCGCCGCTAAAACGCCGGTGAAAAATGAGGAGGGTAGGCCGCTTCCCCGAGTGAGCGAATCGCCGACGTGCATCCAACGGGCGCCGACAGGAATATAGCCAGACAGGGACAATCCCATGATAAAAAACAGGAAAACCAACAGCGCCACAAATCCCGGAGATTGTAGCTGAAAGCCCCAGCCGACGGCTTGTCCAGCAGCGCGCGTAGCCAGCAGCGCCGCGGCCACTAAGATAAAAGAGATCACGACGCCCATCGTATAACTCAGGCCTTGCGCTCGGTGGTTTCCTGGGTTGCTCGCCATCGACAAGGCCTTTAGAGAAAGCACAGGTAGTACGCAGGGCATCAAGTTCAATATGATTCCGCCAACCAGCGCCAGCGCCAGCATCAGCAGCACTTTTGTTGCACTTGAATCTGTGGATCTGCTACTTCCGGTTATTTCACTGTTATTTATGCTGCCATCGTTCGCGGACAGGGCCGATGGCTGAATGATTTCAGAAATGGGAGAGATACCCTTGGCATCGACAAGGAAATACCGGGTTTGTGGGGGATAACACAGCCCAGCATCTGCACACCCTTGAGAAGTCACTGCCAGTTCAAAGCCCGGCTGGCTTGGCAATTTCGCTTTGGCGATAAATGCGTTCACATAGTGGTAATGTTTTTCTACCTCTTTTTCAAAAATAGGATCGTAGGAAACCTCACCGGTGGGTAGTTGCGCATTCAGTGCTTGGCCGTTGATGATGAAACGAAATTGTTCGCCGTACAAAAAGTAGCCATCGGCGATTACCCAGTCGATTTCCAGGCCTATGTCTATTTGTCTCAGCGATAATTGATAGGCATCATCCACGGGTAAAAAATCTTCAGAGGCGGCAAGGTTGCCGAGGCTGAGATTGGATGCCCTGGACTGACCCTGTCCAGCTTCAGTAAAAGCGGAGGTTTCCTGGAGTTTTTCGTCAGTTAATGGTCCACCCAGAGCAGTAGGACTTGTTGAGTCCGCTGAACTGACGGGGATTGTGGCGGCATGGAGGATTAAGCATACCCATACAACAAAGGCTACTGTATTTTGCTTAAACACGGTGGGTCTCCGGCGAAAAATAAGAAATATTTTTATTCATACGATTTTTATTCATACGAATAGGCGATCCTAACAGCATCTAGAGTTTGGTTCGCCTGGGAAGAGCTGTTTCACTGGTGCTCGGTTCGCGTAAAGCCATCATATTTCATTCACAGGTTCATGACTGGAATAGTCTTGGTCTTACACCATCATCTAGACGCGAGTAGAAGACTGGCTTTTTCGAGGAAAGTTCTCGATCAGGTTGCTTTGTAGAAGTCTCACAGGATGTTTTACGATTCGAGCTGCTCATTTGAACAAGCATCCAGGTTATTCATGATCGATAAACAGTGCTTGAAAAGACATCAGCTTTCGGTATTATTGCCGCTCTTTCGCCATCCCTCTGTCCCGCGAGGATTCTGGGCGAGTGAAGTGCGTTCTTATAATCAGATTCTTTTTTAAATCAGACCCTGTTGATACGCTCGGTTTCCGGTTACGTTTCTTAACCTGCGTTCGTCTACTGAGATTTGCAAAGAGTCTGTAAAAACCATTAATCCGGCATCGGAACCGCCGGATTAATAATAAAGTATTCGGAGTGTAGCGCAGCCTGGTAGCGCACCACACTGGGGGTGTGGTGGTCGTCGGTTCAAATCCGGCCACTCCGACCAATAAAATCAATGACTTAGGTCATTCCCCTTCCTCTCTAAAGACTCTTTTCCAATGTATGTCGACTAATAGATCGCCTTAGGCGTTAAGTTAATGTTGATATAGAGGATAGTGTTATGTCTAGTTCCACCCAAACGAATGAAGTCACATATAGCCACTCAATGAACCATGAAGAGCTGGCACTCTTAGGGTTAGAAGAAACGCTTTGAGATGATAAGGCAGAGGATAGAACATCTAAGCTGACATGCTTCATCCTATTTGTTTGTCGAGCGAAAAGGTGGCTTTGGTCGCGAAGGGTGGGCAGGGAATTTTTATTTGCCACTCCCTCACAAAGACTGTTTCTAAGATATAAATTAGGGTTTGTCGCCAATATTTAGTGCGTAAATAAGTATTTTTACATTGTTGAAAAATAATCAGTGCTCTTTAAGTTTTGCTTAATCCATTTAAAAAATAATTCCACCTGTCATCGGGCCTTGTAAATATTCGCAATAGTCTTGGCCGATAAATGAAAATTATTACTGAGAAACACATAATGCTTGCCGGTTTCTGGATCCGTATAACCGATACGGCGAAGCTGAATGGGGCATTTTTTTGCCGTCTGAGCGCCTGAAAACTCAATGTACGCCCAAGCTTTTTCATTACGATAGCTACCTATTTCACTCTGTGGTATTTTTCAATATTTTGGGTTTTCCTTTTATTGGTTAGGCTGTGCCCACTAACACCAGCGCTATCATCCCAAGCTAAATTTAGCGACCACACATAAAAAATTACACCGTTGTAAATTGAAAAAAATTGGCCCTGTAAAGACCGTCATCCTCAGCTTCTTTCTTTGCGTATATTCACTGTTAAAAAGGAGCTCGTATTGAAAAAATCAGTCTTAACGATATTTGTTCTCGCTGTAATTGCGGTATTTTTTTGGCAATACGGCTTACCCACTATTCAGCGCGATCGCAGCCAGCCGAAAGCACAACCGGCGCGCGCAGTCAGCCAGGGCGTCAAAGTCATCACGCAAGCGGTAGAATTCACCGCTAACGATCGTACCTTCGAAACGGTCGGTACAAGTCGCGCGAAGTTCTCTGCAGATATTTACCCGGCGGTTGCGGAACAAGTGATGGCCGTTAACTTCGAATCTCAACAAAAAGTTAACCAAGGCGACATTTTGGTGCAACTGGATAACCGCGAAGAAATAGTCGCCTTAAAACTCGCCAAGGCGGAACTGAAAAATGCTCGCTCTCTTCTAAATCGCTACGAAAAAGCGACTACAATTGCTCAAAATACCATTTCGGAAAGAGATCTAGAGGCGGTGAGAACAGATTATGAGGTGGCACAAGCGGCCCGCGATCAGGCTATATTGGCGCTGGAAGACCGCAAAGTTCTGGCGCCTTTCACCGGCGTGGTCGGAATTCCCAATATCAATGTTGGCGAACGAATAGATACCGATACCTTGATCACCGGCCTGGATGCCCGAGATATTGTCTATGTTGATTTTGAGGTGCCCGAATCACTCGCGAGTGCGTTAAGAACGGTTCAGGCGAAAAATCACGCGATCACGGCCACCACGCCATCCTATCCTGGAAAAACGTTTGACGCTGTCATCACCGCTCAGGAATCCAGGATTAATCCCCAACGACGAACACTACAGGCTCGCGTCAGTATCGATAATCAGCAGGATCTGCTGCGACCGGGCATGTCCTTCGCCATGCGCTGGAAAATTCCCGGTCAAACCTACGCCACCATTCCGGAGATTTCATTGCAGTGGAGCGGAGAGGGTTCCTTTGTGTGGATTATCCGCGAGGGCAAAGCCGATAAAGTCGCCGCCCGTGTGATTTCCCGCAAGGCCGGCCGTGTGCTAGTTGAGGCCGTGATTGCTGAAGGCGAACCGGTTGTCGTCGAGGGTTTGCAACGACTGCGACCCGACGTGGCGGTAACGCTCCTCAATACCGCTAAGACTTCTAAGTCTTCTCAGGGTCAAGCAAATGAGTAATCTGGCGGGCGGACTCACCTCTCTCGGTGTGCGCCGTCCTATTCTGATTGTGGTTGTCAATTTGTTGATCATGTTAGCTGGCGCCGCCAGTATTCTCGGTGTGGACGTGCGCGAGCTACCCGATGTCGACCGTCCCGTGGTCAGCGTCCGCGCTGTTTACGACGGCGCTTCTCCCGAAACCATGGATGCCGAAATTACCAGCGTGCTGGAGGGCGCGGTCGCCCGTGTTCCTGGCGTAAAAAACATCGAATCTTCCAGCGAAGAAAATAACATGCGCATGCGTGCTGAGTTTCAGCCGGGCGTCGACCTCAACCGCGCCGCCAGCGATGTGCGTGAGGCGGTCAGTCGCGTGCAGCGAGAATTGCCCGACGAGGTCGACCAGGTATTGGTGTTGAAGGCGGATGATGACGCGCGAGCCGTTGTCGAACTTTCCGCCTACAGCAATACCTTATCCAAGTACGAACTCGCCGAACGCATCGAAAAAGACGTCGCCCCAGAATTTCAATCCATCGTCGGTGTTGCCGAAGTGCGCCTGGAAGGCGAACAACCGCGGGTCCTGCGGGTGTTATTAAACCCCGCCAAGTTGGCGAGCTACCGGCTTTCGGTATCCGATGCCGTCGACGCATTGCGAACCATCGATTTTGATGTGCCAGCGGGGAGTTACGAGTCACAAGATCAAGAGCTGCTGGTGAGAGTGCAGGCGTCCGTAATCGATCCGGAAAAAGTGGAGCGCCTGCACATACGCAACGATGTACGCATTGAAGATGTCGGCGAAGTCTTTTACGGGCCGAAGCAGGCCGAATCCTATTCGCTGCTAAACGGAAGGGTCGTGATCGGCCTGGAAATTGTGCGCCAAGCGGGCTCAAATACCATCGCAATCGCCGATGAAGTCAACCGACGATTACAGATAGTCAATGAGCGTGCGCGGGACTTCACTCTAGTAAAAACCGCAGATGATTCCATCTACATCAAAGGTGCGCTTAAAGACGTGCTCTACACCCTGGTGTTTGCTGTGGCAATTGTACTGCTGGTAATTGCCGTTTTCTTAGGGCAGTGGCGCGCGATTTTTGTGCCGGCTGTGACCATGCCTATCGCGCTGATCGGTACGGTGGCGTCCATTTGGATGTTGGGTTTTTCAATCAATCTGTTAACCCTGCTGGCTTTGGTGCTGGCCACCGGTCTGATTGTCGATGATGCCATTGTCGTATTGGAAAACATTCAACGCCTGCGCTCGAAGGGTATTGAAAGAATGGCGGCGGCCGTGTTGGGCACGCGGCAGGTATTTTTTGCCGTTATTGCCACCACGATTACTTTGGTCGCCGTTTTTCTCCCTATTGTCTTTCTTCCCGGCGAAACGGGCCGTCTGTTTCGCGAGTTCGGGTTGGTATTGGCCATCGCGGTCTCGATTAGCTCTTTTGTTGCATTAACGCTCTGCCCGATGATCGTGTCGCGCTTACCTGATGCGTCCAAGCAACACCGGCTGATTAACCTCATCAATGGTCAACTTAGCAACTTCGGCCGGCTGGTGGCGCAATTGTACTACCGTAGTTTGCAAGCGCTATTAGCCCATAGATTGCTCGGCTTGGTTATTGCTTTATTGATCGCTGGCGCTGGCGCATGGGGGTTTACCCAGCTGAATCAGGAATTGCTACCACAAGAGGACAGGGGAGCTATTCGCGTATTCCTCACCGGTCCCGATGGCGCTTCACTGACCTATGCCGGCCGTCAGTCAGAAAAAGTAGAAGCGGTTCTCCAGCCCTACCAAGAGCAGGGAATTATTA
>JBLIHY010000066.1:0-12287 GCA_047634655.1 Cellvibrionaceae bacterium | reverse complement strand
AGGAATAACAATGCGACGCGTTTCCGGTTACCGGCCCCCGCCTGTTATGGAGTTCCCAAACCTTAACAGCACATTTTCTGTGCAATTCCCGGAGCGTGCCAACGGGTTCCAGCATATGTGATGTTCTATTAAAAGATGATTGGCAGTCCTTTAATATTTTTTACAAGATCCCGCCATCAAAACTGGTGGATTAATTAGGGCAAAGGTTAACGGCAATGTGTTTCTGTTCGTCCAGCACCAGTATAGCCTGATCACTTTTGTCCTTTGCGATAACCCTCTGTTGAACTTCTTAGTCCTTTTTCCTAGTTCGCTTTTAGTAAATCCTAGCAAGCTCACACATCCATAACTTGCTTAGTAGCTTGGTCTGTAGAATAATGCACCTCGGTTTCGGGCAAGGGTGTGGGGTTTCCACCCTTTCACACACGCCGATAGATGATAGTAATAAAAGAAGAGCTATAAGTTTCTATCAACGCCACTACTGTGACCATGGCAACCACGTCTTGAGATTCCAAAAATCCATAATCTAAGTAATACTACGTAGGTTTTATTAGGTGCTTATACGGATTTTAATACTGCGGGATCACTCGTATAGTGTAATTGCTGTAATTTACAGATATTCAATAATATTCCTAACTAGTTAAAACAGGGTTTATAAATATGAAAAAGACCATTGCAATGATTTCTATTGCTACAGCGGCTGTTTCTATGAGCAGTATTGCTGCTGCTGAATGCGAAGGAGAAGTAACTAAGTGGCGTTTAGCCGAAACATGGCCAACCAATTTCCCAATCTTTGGTGACGTCTCTAAAACGATGGCAGAAAACGTAAAAAAAATGACCAGCGATTGCTTCGTGATCACCATTGATTCTAAAAACAAGCACAAAGCTGCACTCGGTATTTTCGACTTCGTTAAAAATGGCCAATACCAAATGGGTCATTCCGCTTCCTATTACTGGAAAGGTAAAGACATTAATACTCTGTTCTTCACCACTATGCCCCTGGGCATGATCGCTGCTGAGCAATATGCTTGGTACTACTACGGCGGTGGTAAAGAGTTGGCTGCCAAAGTTTACGATGAGTATGGTATTAGTCAGTACCCTGGTGGTAATACTGGCAACCAAATGGGCGGTTGGTTCCAGAAAGAAATTAACTCTGTAGACGATCTCCAGGGTTTAAAAATGCGTATTCCTGGCTTCGCTGGTGAAGTACTTGCCAAGTTGGGCGCCAAGCCAACTAACATCCCACCTGGAGAACTCTATACTGCACTCGAGCGCAAAACTATCGATGCTTTGGAGTGGGTAGGTCCATCTCTTGACTTGCGTATGGGTTTCCACAAGGTTGCACCTTACTACTACACTGGTTGGCATGAGCCTGCAACTGAGCTTCAATTCATGGTGAATCAAAAAGCTTTTGAGAAACTCCCCTCCGATTACCAGGCGATCCTCGAAGTGGCTATGAGAGAAGCGGCCTTCCAGATGACAGCTCAGTCTTATCACGAGAGTTCTGAAAATTGGGCTACTATGAAAGCTGAGTACCCCAACATTCAGGTTAAAACTTTCCCTCAACCAGTTCTTGATGCTTTGAAAAAAGCTAACACTGAATTGCTTGCTGAGCTGGAAGCTAAAGGTGGCCTGACTGCTGAAATTATCAAATCTCAGCGCGATTATTTGCAGAAAGTCCGCAAGTGGACCGAGATCTCTGATAAGGCGTACCTTAACAATCTATAAGCTCAAACCTGCAGCTGTTTAGCTGTACATTGGAAGCTCCCTTTGTGTAACTAGCATGGGGAGCTTTCTTGTTAGGATAATAAATACTATGAAAGCTATCCTTAATTTTCTCAACAAAGTCATCGATGTGCTTGGTTGGGTCTGTATCCTCGCTATGTTGTCGATGGTGGTCACTGTCTTTATCAATGTATTTGTCCGCTACATTGTTGTTGGTGCTCTAAAGTATCTTGATTTATATCTTTGGTATAACGACAACTTGTCCTGGCTGGGCGGTGTCGGTATGCAGGAACTGGAGTGGCATTTCTTTTCCGTGATGTTCCTTTTTGGTCTCGCTTACACCCTCAGAGAAAATGGACACGTTCGCGTCGATGTTTTTTACGATAATTTTTCCCGAAAAACTCAGGCGTGGGTCAATATTATTGGTGCGCTGATCTTCACCCTTCCTTTCTGCGTGATTGTGCTCTTCGGCGATGGGATTATTGGACAGTATTTCGATTACGACTCTGGCGAGGCGGCGATAGGATATTTTATTAGTTCTTGGAATAGCCAAGAGACTATTGGCGATCCGGGCAGCTTGCCGCGTCTATGGCCTATTAAATTAGTACTGCCTCTTTCATTTCTCTTCCTGATCCTTAGCGCAATAGCCGTAATTCTAAAAGAAAGCATGGTTATCTCTGGAACTTACTCTGATGAAGAGGAGGAAAAATAATGGTCGGTCTGTTTCTTTTCTTTTTAGCGTTGATATTCCTTTTTGTGGGATATCCTATCGCCTTTACTTTTGCAGGGCTATCGCTGCTTACGGTTTTCTTGGCGCACCTCTTCGGACTGTTGGACCAAGGCGTGGAGATGTATAACTTCATCCCTTTCCGCCTGTTCGATATTATGAAAAACAAGATACTGATGGCTATTCCCATGTTTATTTTTATGGGAATAGTGCTTCAGTTGTCTGGTTTGGCGGAGCGTCTGCTGGAGTCCATGGGTAAGCTATTTGGCTCTCGTCCTGGCGGTGTTGCTATTTCCACTATGGTTGTTGGTGCTTTCCTCGCGGCTTCTACCGGTGTGGTGGGCGCCAGTGTCGTTGCTATGGGCGTAATCTCTCTGCCAGTCATGTTGAAGTACGGCTACGACCAACGGCTAGCGACAGGTACCATTTGCGCCGCCGGTACTTTAGGCCAAATCATACCGCCTTCAATCATCTTGATTATCCTGGGTGATGTGGTCAATCAGCCGGTTGGTGATTTGTTTTCCGCTGCTTTATTCCCTGGCCTATTGCTGGTAGGTTTTTACCTGGTGTATATATTCACTTATACGCACTTCAGACCTCTCTCAGCCCCCCCTGTTCCATCGGATGCGATAAACAAACGGGAATTAATTGTTGGTGCACTCAAAGACATTGTTCCGCCCTTGTCTCTCATCATCATAGTACTAGGATCAATTCTGACTGGGATTGCGACACCAACAGAATCTTCTGCCTTGGGAGCTGCGGGCGCACTTTTGCTGGCTAAGCTTTACGGTAAGCTCGATTCTAAAATGGTAGTAGTGAGCGCTAAAGATACCGTCAAAGTTACCGCCATGGTCTTTGCGGTATTAATCGGTGCCACTGCATTCTCTATGGTGTTCACTTACTCTGGTGGTGACGCAATCGTAGAGGAGGTTATGTCTGATTTGCCCGGTGGAAAATGGGGCTTTATTGGCCTATCCATGTTGGCGATCTTCGTACTTGGCTTCTTCATTGACTTTGTGGAGATTGCTTTTATCGTAGTGCCTATCCTGGTGCCGATTGCCGAACTGTTTGGACTGAACATGGTTTGGTTTGCCATCATTATTGCGATGAATCTTCAGTCTTCCTTCATGACGCCGCCTTTCGGTTTCAGTTTGTTCTATCTAAAAGGAGTAGCGCCGCCGGAGGTTAAAGTTACTACCATTTATAGGGGGGTTGTTCCCTTTATTATGATTCAGTTGTTTATGGTATTCCTTTTGGTAGTATTCCCAGGAATATTTGGCATTGAAAGTAGTGCCTAGATCTTCCTAAATTAAAAATGGCTCGCTACGCGGGCCATTTTTATGCACGATATAAATATTACTTGTTATACCTTCTCTTACCGCAACGGATTTGTTCGGCTTATTGTTAATCCGACATCAGTTCATACGATCAATAAAACCAGTTTGGTAGTGACACCCTATCTAATAAGTCGTTATTGAGACGGAGCTGTTCGGTGTTGTATCTCTTCCGATTAAATTTAAAAGACTTTAAAACACTAGTAGTTGATACTTAAAACGCACTTGAATCTTAGCTCCTAAGGCCTTATATAAAAAATGTTTTAGATGGCAGACCGCCCTTAAAAATACTGGCGGTATTACCGCAGTACATATAAAGACCAACTGTTAGAGATTAACCAAAGAAGGTAGGATTTATGTCCAACAATCCAAGTGACAAGGGCTTCATTGACGAGACCGAATTAGATAGCAATTCAATTCTGGAAGACGATGCGGCTGTACAAAAAAAGGTCGAGGGTGGCGGAGGCAACTCAGAAGCAGAGACCACTAACGACTCGGACTGCGATGACGTCAATTCTCTTATGACAGAAATAGCTGAGTTAAAAGAACAAGCCCTGCGTGCTTACGCTGAATTACAAAATGTCCGTCGCCGTGCGGAGCAAGATGTTGAAAAGGCCCGAAAGTTTGCTTTAGAAAAGTTTGTTAGCGAACTGCTGCCAGTAGCCGATAATCTGGAGCGCGCCATCGCCTCCGGCAATACTGAAGATCAGGCTCAAAAAGCTGTCTTGGAGGGCGTACAACTCACATATAAGTCCCTGATGGATACTTTGAAAAAATTTCAGGTAGAGGTGATAGACCCGGAAGGTGAGCCTTTCGACCCGAAATTACATCAATCCGTGTCCATGGTCCCTAGTCCAGATGTCGAAGAAAATACGGTAATTAATGTTTTCCAAAAGGGTTACACTTTGAGTGGAAGACTGGTTCGACCAGCAATGGTGGTTGTCTCCAGTGCGCCTCCAGCGAAAAATTAACAAGGCCCAAAAAGCACTTGTCCGACTTACTACAGTCGTATGCGGTCAACTAGTCAGTGATTACAAAATGTGTAATTCAGGCTTGAACTCACCGAATTGAGACCAATATTAACTTCAACCAATACTCGCTGACAGAGCCTCCCATTTTTAGTCTGGTCAGTGCAAAATATATTTTTGAATAAACTGGAGAAACCGATGGGTAAAATAATTGGCATAGACTTAGGCACTACAAACTCCTGCGTTGCTGTACTCGAAGGTAATAAGCCCAAAGTAATTGAAAACGCCGAAGGCGACCGCACCACGCCTTCCATTGTCGCATTTACTAATGAAGGTGAAATTTTAGTAGGCCAGAGCGCCAAACGTCAGGCAGTAACAAACCCCACAAATACGCTGTTTGCCGTCAAGCGCCTGATAGGACGTAAATTTACCGATAACGTAGTACAGAAAGATATTTCCATGGTGCCTTACAGCATCGTGGCTGCTGACAATGGTGACGCCTGGGTCGAAGTGAACGGCGATAAGAAAGCACCGCCTCAAATCTCCGCAGAAGTACTGAAAAAAATGAAAAAAACGGCAGAAGACTACCTAGGTGAAAAAGTCACTGAAGCAGTCATCACCGTACCCGCTTACTTCAATGATTCGCAACGTCAAGCAACCAAAGATGCCGGTAAAATTGCAGGCCTGGATGTCAAACGTATTATCAACGAGCCGACAGCGGCGGCGCTAGCCTACGGTATGGACAAAGCTAAAGGTGACCACACCATCGCCGTTTATGACTTGGGTGGCGGAACCTTTGATATCTCCATTATTGAAATTGCCGATGTCGACGGTGAACACCAGTTTGAAGTTTTAGCGACCAACGGAGATACCTTCCTTGGCGGCGAAGACTTCGACTTGCGTTTGATTGAATATCTGGCAGCGGAATTTAAAAAAGATTCCGGCATCGATCTGCACAATGATCCACTAGCCCTGCAGCGTTTGAAAGAATCTGCCGAAAAAGCCAAAATCGAGTTGTCATCAAGCCAGCAAACAGAAGTCAACTTGCCTTACATTACAGCAGACGCCAGCGGTCCCAAGCACTTGGTTGTAAAACTGACCCGAGCCAAACTGGAATCCTTGGTTGAGGGTCTGGTAATGCGTTCAATTGAGCCTCTGAAAACCGCCATTGAAGATGCCGGCTTATCCGTGAGTGACATTGATGATGTCATCCTGGTCGGTGGTCAAACCCGTATGCCACTGGTGCAAGCGCAAGTCGCCAAATTTTTTGGCAAAGATCCTCGCAAGGATGTGAATCCCGATGAAGCCGTAGCCATTGGCGCTGCGATTCAAGGTGCAGTGCTCTCTGGTGATGTCAAAGATGTACTATTGCTCGATGTGTCTCCGTTGACCCTGGGTATCGAAACCATGGGTGGTGTCGCTACTCCCCTGATTGAGAAAAATACTACCATTCCGACCAAGAAGTCACAGGTGTTCTCCACGGCAGAAGACAACCAGTCAGCTGTGACCATTCACGTGGTTCAAGGTGAGCGTAAACAAGCCTCACAAAACAAGTTTCTGGGGCGCTTCGACCTTGCCGATATCCCACCGTCGCCTCGCGGTATACCGCAAATTGAAGTGACCTTCGATATCGACGCCAACGGCATTCTCAACGTGAGCGCTAAAGATAAGGGAACCGGCAAGGAACAATCCATTGTCATCAAAGCCTCTTCAGGCCTCAGTGACGATGAAATCGAATCAATGGTTGCCGATGCCGAGGTAAACGCCGAAGCTGATCGCAAGTTTGAGGAGCTGGTAACCACGCGCAATACATTGGATGGCTTGATAGGCGCCACCAAGAAAACTCTAGAAGAGGCTGGAGATAAGGCGACAGCTGAAGAGAAATCCGCTATTGAATCGGCAATTTCCGAGGCTGAAACGGCAGTAAAAGGTGATGAAAAAGCAGCGATGGAAGCAGCTGCTACCAAGTTAACGGAAGCTTCCAGTTCGTTAGCTCAAAAGCTTTACAGCGATCAGACTGGTGATAGCCAGGCTGCGCAGGGAGAGACCAAGGGGCAGGATCAATCAAAATCGTCCGATGATGGAGTAGTAGACGCCGAGTTTGAAGAGGTCGATAACGATAAACCTTGAGACGGATGAAGGCACATAGTTAAATTGACAACTATTTATTAACCCATTAACTCCCAAGTTAGTGGGTTAATTTTTTAGTGGATGCTTTAATGCTAGCAGAAAGCATACCTGCTCGGGATACGTAAAGGAGCCTCTGCTTTTGCTGATTCAATTAAAGTTAATGCTTGATTCGGTCAAAAATCTCGCCTTGTAAATTGGACAAGCACCAGACTTCGTTTGCGTAAAATTGTCTGATCTCATTCAGAAAGCTGTGAAATAGTCCGCTAGTTCACTTCATCGCCAAGTTAGATAAGTCATGCTTGATAGACGCTTAATGGTGCAACTTAACGGCATCGGCTACAAACTAATGGTGGTCTAATAAAGTTAAGTGGGTTCTCACGAGAATCCCAGTAGCCGCTCCGCGCGGGCTACCCAACTTTTACCAAGACAACGAGGTAATTGAAATTCCTCGATCATTGACCACTAATCAATTTTAAACTCGTTGACTCTAGAGATACGGATGGCTTTGGCCTACGCGTTTTCACTTTAGTAGAGATCAATTATCTGAGAAATATTTGTATGTCCAAGCGTGATTATTACGAAATTCTGGGTGTCGATAATGACATTTCAGAGAAAGAGCTAAAAAAAGCCTATCGTCGTGTAGCTATGAAGCATCATCCCGACCGCAATCCAGGGGATGAAGCTTCGGAAGAAAAGTTTAAAGAGGCCAGTGAGGCTTACGAAATACTTTCCAATAGTGAAAAGCGCACTGTTTACGATCAGTATGGCCACGATGGCGTCAATCCGCAGATGGGTGGAGCAGGGTCAGGTGGTTTTAGTAACTTCAGTGATGTTTTCGGCGATATCTTTGGTGGCGATGGTTCTAGACGCGGGGGTCGCCAACGCGGTGCCGATCTGCAATATACCTTGCAAATAACCCTTGAGCAGGCTGTTAAAGGAACTACTTCTAAAATCCGGCTGCCCACCACGGTGACTTGCCAAACCTGTGAGGGTAGCGGCGCAAAATCGGGGTCTAAACCCATCCAATGTTCTACTTGTGATGGTATTGGCCAAGTGCGGATGCAGCAGGGATTTTTTTCGGTCCAGCAAACTTGTCCAAATTGTCGAGGTCAAGGCCATATTATTAGTAATCCCTGTCGCGATTGCCGCGGCAATGGACGTGTCGAAGAGACCAAGACCTTATCCGTTAAAGTTCCATCCGGAGTGGATACGGGTGATCGTATTCGTCTCTCGGGAGAGGGGCAAGCAGGTCCATCTGGGGGCGGTTCTGGTGATCTATATGTTCAAATTTCAGTCAAGTCTCACGATATTTTTGAACGCGATGATGCAAATTTGCACTGCGAGGTTCCCGTAGATTTTGTAGACGCGGTGCTGGGTGGTGAAATCGAAGTTCCGACTCTGGATGGACGTGTCAAATTAAAAATTCCGGCCGAGACCCAGACCGGAAAATTATTTCGGCTGCGTGGGAAAGGTGTTCAGCCGGTGCGTTCTTCGTCTAAAGGCGACTTACTCTGCCGCGTCGTTGTGGAAACTCCGGTAAACCTGTCGAATGAACAAAAGGAAATACTCAGAGAGTTCAAAGCATCGCTTACTGCTAAAAAGCATAATCCCCGTCAAAATACCTGGTTTGAAGGTATGAAGGACTTTTTTAGCTAAACTCGGTACTTCGTTAAATACGCAGCGAGCCCATACTGAAACAAAGAGATTTCGGCGAATTTACTACTGGATAGCTTCTCGGGTGGAAGCCAAATAGGGGACCCTCCGCCGATGTCGAGTTACGATCCAGAATAGTCGAAATAGGTTTATCTTCCAGTTGGACAGTCGACGATTTTCCATATCCATTACCCTAGTTTGCCAAGCGGTCACCGGAGGGCAACAATCATCCTTTTTAAAGTGGCCCAATGTTTGGAATCTAAAGCGTCGGTGTCTGTGTAGAGAGTACGATTTAAGTGCATAACCACAGTTGCTATTTCGCGGTCCTTGTTGGCTAGAACGCCTCTTGCCTTTTTTCCAATTTCGAGCGGAGTATCACTGTAATCGCAGTTGACGCCGCGCTTGCGCAGTATTTTTACGAACAAAAAATAGAGTTTAGCTGATCTCGATATTGGTTTTGAAGTGGTGCGCAGTGTCAAAAATGCCATTAATAATAAAATTGCTAACGCTGGGACAATCATCAGCAAAGCTACTCTTGATGGGGTAACTTGCCCCAACAGTTTCTTTAATAACTCTGACTGCTTCTGTTCATTGTAACTGAGTACCCAGCGTTGCCAGCGATAGTTGACACTGCCCCACCGCGATACGAGATGGTTAACCCACGCCAAAGAAGGCAGCGAACCAGAGTCGATTAACCGTTGATCTTCCTCTGACAGGCTTTCGAGTAAACCCTGTTCGATGCGTTCTGGTGCGACCATTGCCGTTGGATCGATGCGAATCCAGCCTCGTTCAGACAGCCAGACTTCGGCCCAGGCATGGGCATCATATTGCCTTACAACCAGATAGTTATCGGTAGCCTTCCACTCTCCGCCTTGATATCCAGTGATCACCCTTGCTGGAATACCTGCCGCCCTCATTAAAACAACAAAACTGCTAGAAAAATGTTCGCAAAATCCCCGTTGCGTCGAAAATAAAAATTCATCGACGCTATGAGTACCCAAAGGTGGGGGTGACAGGGTGTAGTAAAATCGTTCGTTATAAAAACGCAATACGCGACCGATGTAGTCCTCCTCAGAACTCGAGGCCTGCCGCCATTCGCGAGCTCGTGTCAGGCTTTTGGGATTAAAGTCTTCGGGCAACAACAGGGCCTGTTGCAGATTTTTTTGACTTTCAGCGATGGAGAACTGTAGATTGGAGCGCACTTCGTAACGAATACGTTGATTGACCGGCTCCTCTAATATCAGTTCATTAGTGTCAGTGCGTTTATGAGTTTGATTGATGACGGTTGCGAGAGGCATCGCATAAACCCACGGATTACTGCTGGCCTCCATTATGACTTCGTAGTCATAGACCGTTGTGTCGGGTAATACGGCAAACTGTGGCCTGTCCTCCGCCTCCTTAGAAAAGGCTGCATTTACGGAGAGATTCGTTTGTCTTTGCCAACGTCTGCCATCAAAATCTGTCAATACCAAGCCGCGCCAGTAGCGTTTGTTGGGTTCTGGAACTCGATCCCCTGTAAAACTGATGCGAAACGCTAGCTCGCGACTGCGCGATAGTTGGCTGAAATCACCCGGTGACATAGAGTCGCTAATGCCAGTCAAAGCGTGTTTGCCTTGTAGGGGTAACGACCATAAGCTGCCAACGCGCGGGAAAATAAAAAGTATCAATAACATGATTGGCAAAGCCTGCAGCAGTAAGATAAATACTTTATACAGAGCCTGACGAGACAAAAAATTATGATGGCGGGTTTGCAAAATGAACAAACAAGCGGTTAACAACCCCAGTGTGAACAAACCCGCTAGACTAATCACGATGCTTTGATCAAACAAGAAGGCGCAGGCTGTAATAAGGTAGCCTACATAAATCACCACTAGTGCATCGCGCTGATATCGAACTTCCAGGAGCTTTAGAACAGATGCCAATATCAGCATTATTGTCATTGGTTCTAACGCATACCAGTCGCGATAATAAAACACTATAAGAATAATTGATGAACAAACCAGCAAGCTACGTAGTAGTTTGTTTGGGAAGGCCCACTGATTGCGATAGATCTGTATCTGCCAGATAAAGGCGATAATCACAAGCAACCACAGCCAGAGCGGTAGTCTCGATCCATGCAGCAACATAGCTGACATTTGTGCCAGCAATAAACCCAGTAAAGCTTGGCGATGTATGAAAATTCGCCTACTCACCTTTAGCGTTCTTCCATTCAAATAAGGCTAAGGTTTCCAGGATCTTCTGCTGGTGTCGCTCACCTTTAGCGGGTTGAATCTCAATCCCTGGCAAGTGCAACCCATATTCACTAGCGCCGTTTTTTTGCTGTAGCACCCCTGCGCACAGGCGCGATAGCCTCGCTTCTCGTGGCATACCGGCAAACTGTTGCCAGTCAAACCACAAGAACTGGCTAGTATTGCCTTCGTATACTTTGGTGGCCAAGCCTTGTCCTCTAGCCAAAGCTCGCCAGTCGATGCGCCCGATAGTATCGCCAGCGTAATATTTCCTCAGACCTGCGAACTCTTCATGCCCCGACATCTGGGTTTGGCGGTGTTTATCATCAGCACTATCGAGCGTCTGAGTGTCTGGGTGAACAGCGCCGTCGATGGGCGTCGGATAGACTAGAACGACGGCGTCCAAATTCAAGTTAGACCATGCTCGGAACAGGCCCAAAGGGTAGGTGGTCCGCACTTGCAAGCGCGGAAGCTTAAACCAACCGCGATGGGTAACTGCCACAAAAATACTGATCTGGCTCTGATCATCCTTCAATAGAGCCACGGATACGGGGTTGCCACCTGGCCATTGGAGGATTACCGCATCGTGCTGACGCGTGTGAAGCCTTTTTATTTTCAGGTCTATCTGGGCAGATTTACCAATAAAACTGGGGTGAGTCCTAATAAAACTAATTTCCAGACCAGCGAGATTGCCGTAAGTGTGATGGATACAAACTATCATCACAGCCAGCAGCAAAAATGCAACGGCCAATACCAGATTATTCTGGTAATTGGTCCCTATTAGCCACAACAGAACGATCAATACGACAAAGCATAGTCCCGCTCTAGTCGGTAGAATAAAAATATTTCGGTGTCTCAGAGTATGCACGGATTTTCTGGGGAAACGCTTTTTCAACCATTGGCGAAAAAATTTGGCGGGTGAGAATATGGATGTCGATATCACTACTGAACGACCGGTACCGCGGCGAGTATTTTTTCCACGGCACTGCGAGCAGTGGACTCTTGGGCCTGAGGCAGTAAACGGTGGCCGACAATCGGTAACATCAGTTGCCTTAAGTCATCGGGTAGTACGTGTTTGCGGCGGTGAATCAACGCCCAAGCTTTGGCGCAGTGGAGCCATGCCATGCCAGCTCTTGGCGACAGGCCGCAGTCAAATGCCCCAGACTCTCGAGTGAAGGCCAGTAGCCGTTGAAGATAGCTCAGGAGCTGCTCGCTAACCGCGATCTCGCTAACATTGAGCTGCAGCAGCTTTAATTGTTGGCTTTTTACTGCTGTTGGCAAAGTTAACAGGAGGTTTTTGGTATCGAATCCACTCAACAATGCACGCTCGGATTCGGGGTCGGGATATCCCAGGGAGAGGCGCATAGTGAAACGATCCAACTGCGACTCCGGTAGTGGAAAAGTCCCGGTTTGATGCTGCGAATTCTGAGTGGCAACTACAAAAAAATGCTGATCTAGATGTCGCGTGACGCCATCTACGGTTACCTGGTTCTCTGACATAGCCTCTAATAAAGCACTCTGTGTT
>JBLIHY010000065.1:0-12330 GCA_047634655.1 Cellvibrionaceae bacterium | reverse complement strand
CTGATTCCCGATGACTACATCCACGATGTTCACACCCGACTCGGTATTTACAAGCGTTTATCGAGTGTCGACTCTGGGCGCGGCTTCGACGAACTGCAAGTCGAACTGATCGATCGCTTCGGTCTGATACCGGAAGCGCTTAAACAGCTCATCAGAGTCACTAAATTGCGACTTCAGGCTGAAAACCTGGGTATCGCCAAAATAGAAGCTAACGCTCAACAAGGCAAAATCGAATTCATCGGTAAGCCGCTGATCGATCCCCTGATCATCGTAAACCTGGTGCAAAGTCAACCACAGATCTATCAACTGCGTGGGGCCGGTCAACTGATCTTTAAAATCCCAATGTTTTCGGCGGGAGACCGTTTGGAAACCGTTGAGTCTTTACTCAATCATCTACAGACTGGTCACTAATTGTGGGCCACACCGATTTACAAGAACACTTAGCATTTCGACTTATGGCACATCATCTCGCGTTCGTTCAACGATTCCGTACTTTTTTTGCCCGGAGTTTACTTGGAATTTTACTGCTGACTTTACCGCTGTCCGCTTATACTCAAAACGAGGGTCGCTGGTACACCGTCGAAATTATGATCTTCAAACGTCTGGGGGGAGAAGCCTATACCCGCGAGCTGTGGCGCAAGGATATCAAGCTGCGCTACCCCAGTCGCACTCAGTACTTGCAGCCTGTGGACGCGGAAAATTTTTCTCAATTATCGGAGGAAAACTATCAGCTTTCTAACCACCGAGTAGCGCTGCAGCGAACAGAAGACTATCGCATTCTTTATCACCGAGCCTGGGAACAACAAATGTTCGGAAAAAGCGATTCACCGGCAATTGTTATCAGCGGTGGCGAAATGATCGGCCCATACACTGAATTGTCCGGGCACATTAAAATCCACATCGGTCGATACCTGCACCTGAGCAGCGACTTGTGGTTAATCACTGATAAAAAACCCTCTGTGAATGTAATTACCGGCTACGACACCCTGGCCAGTGAAAACTGGCCAGTTATTCCCCACACACCAGAAGACCGTGACTTGGTGCAATCTAATGCTGAAAACACCGCGAAAATACCAATAGCGACTCTCGATGCGGCCGGAAATGTCGGCGTTGAAAGTCAAGTTAGATATCCCCTGGCAACCATGCGCAGCACGCGCCGCATGCGCAGCAAGGAGCTGCACTATCTCGATCACCCGCTGATGGGTATTTTGATACTGTTTACACCGCTGGACAAGGACACTAAATAGGTATCCCTAAAATCAGCAACGGCATTTATAGAGGGAGGCCATTACGTAAAGGAGTTATGTTGTAGGACTTGGCTAGCGCAAGACATACCAATTTTTATGTGGCGATGTGCTGTGGAACCAACAGTGAGAGGATTTGAGTGATAAGACCTTTGGATTCGAGAGCCATTAGGCTCTGAGATGTCGTGGTACTTGTTAATACAGTAGAATGGCGGACCGGACGGGACTCGAACCCGCGACCTCCGGCGTGACAGGCCGGCATTCTAACCAGCTGAACTACCGGTCCAAATCAAACAATCAAATATAGGGGCTTTTGGTGGGTAGTACAGGATTCGAACCTGTGACCTACGCCTTGTAAGGGCGCCGCTCTACCAACTGAGCTAACCACCCATCAGATCAGAGCTGGGCATTTTACCGAATATATTGTTTATGTCAAACAAAACACTCTCCTCGACGCACAACACACTTAAGCTCACATCGCCCCATTGAAACACCTTCGACTTCCGGCTAACTCTGTGATCATCTGGCTGAAAAATTATCCGATCAACCCAAGCGCGGCGATGACACTCAGGTTTTCACCCAAATCGAGGGTAAACCAAGCCTTCGGCCAACAAACCTACCCAAATCAGTTCCTACGAGTTTACGGTGGAATTTTATCTTGCTCTGAGAACAAAACATCTACTGAGAACGAAGGCCTCCCTGTCCATATTATGCTTGCTTGGAGAAAAAGAGGCTTTATGATCCTAGTTTTTGGGTAAAGCACTCATCTAAGAATCGCTAGTTCAATCTGAGTCCCGACCACTATTCCACATCTAGTTTGAAGCAGGTTGAAACAGAATTTTTATTCTGCCTGACTTACTTGGAACAACCTAACGATGCTCGAGAACATACTCCACTGTAAAGACATATCATTTCACAATATGAGATTGGTTGAAGCCGGTGAAAAAATACGTTCGTTATCAACTGGGGACAAACTTAACCACGTAGTAACACCAAATATCGATCATCTGTGCAAGATATATGGGTCTGAAAATAATAAACAGGCACTGCCAACAATCAAAGCAGCAGCCCTTTCGCTTTGCAACAGTCGCATCTTAGAAAAAATGTTGCGCATGAAGGGCAAAAAGCTCAAAGAAGTTGTTCCTGGCAGCACACTAACCGCCTACTTATTTGACAAGGTGCTTACGCCATCAGATCGGATATTAATTTTTGGTGTAGAGAATGAGCACTTTGAAATTCTAAAACAACGTTATCCCCACCTGACCATAGATCATATCAACCCATCCATGGGATTCATCAAAAAGCCCGATGAGGTTAACGATCTAATAAAGCAGGTGGAAGCTTTAGATCCCAGCTACATATTTCTGAGTGTTGGCGCATTTCAACAAGAAATCTTTGCCAATAAGTTAGCACAAACCTCCAAGGTGAAAGCCGTTGGCCTTTGTGTTGGAGCATCCGTATTGTTTTTAACCGGTGCCCAAAAGCGAGCGCCAGTTTTTGTACAAAAGATGCACCTTGAATGGGCCCTTAGAATGCTGACCAACCCTAGAAGATTGGTTTCCATCTATTTTAAAAACTTTCTGGCACTTCCTAAGATTTATAAAGCGCTGCAGATATAACCGTAAGCAAACAGAACTACAGAATTTGGGCAGGCACTCTAAGAATAGAAAGTTTGTCAATATGTGGATTTTAAAAAACTAAAACACATAGACTCTATCGTAAAACAAAAAAATCAGATACCCAGCTCGTTTAATAAATAAATTTTAATATCAGCCTCATACTTTCACTTACTTTGTAATTTCCTCAAGAGAAAATCGTATGATTGTTCCAGTTATTCTTTCTGGTGGATCTGGCACTCGTCTGTGGCCTTATTCAAGAGCTTTATACCCTAAACAGTTTCTGCCTCTGGTTTCGGAAAAAACTATGCTCCAGGAAACCGTGAAAAGATTACGGTCCTTCAACCAAGATAAACTCTCCATAAAACCGCCCGTCGTTATCTGTAACGAAGATCGTGGCTGAACAGTTAAGAGCCATTAATGTCCAGCCCAGCAATATCATTTTAGAACCCGTTGGACGAAATACCGCTCCAGCAATCGCCCTGGCAGCAATAGTGCAACCCGAGGCCATACTTATGGTGCTGCCCTCGGATCACATCATTAAAAACATCTCCGCTTTTGAAAAATCTGTCGAGGCGGCCGTTGAACAGGCACAACAGGGCAAGTTCGTGGCATTTGGTATTACGCCAACTGCCCCTGAAACCGGTTATGGTTACATCAAAATTGGCGACGTTATCACCGGTGACACTAGTAAAATTGATCAATTTGTTGAAAAACCTGACAAGGAGACAGCACAAGCTTACCTGGCATCGGGCAACTATCTTTGGAACAGCGGAATGTTCATGTTCAAAGCCTATCGCTATCTGGAAGAATTGGAACGACATAACCCTGAAATGTTATCCGCTTGTCAGAAAGCCATGGAAGCTTCCAGCAAAGATCTGGACTTCACTCGTATTGACGCCGATGCTTTTGAAGCTTGTCCCGATGATTCCATCGATTACGCGGTGATGGAAAAAACTGAAGATGCTGTTGTGGTTCGCATGGATGCAGAATGGAGTGATGTCGGATCCTAGCCGGCACTTTGGGAAGTATCCGAAAAAGATGAAGATGGCAATGTGATTAAAGGCGACGTAATCGCCAAAGATACTAAAGACTGTTACGTGCAATCTGAGTACAAACTAATTACCACCATAGGACTGGAGCACATGATGATTGTCGAAACCGATGACGCCATCTTGATTGCCGATAAAGATAAAGTCCAGGATATCAAAGCAGTCGTCGAGGAAATTAAAGCGCAAAACCGCAGTGAGCACAGTGTTCACCGCAAGGTTTATCAACCATGGGGATACTACAATTCCATCGATTACGGCGAGCGCTTCCAAGTCAAGCGCATTGTGGTTAACCCAGGCGCTCAATTGTCTCTGCAAATGCATCATCACCGCGCAGAGCACTGGATTGTCGTTCAGGGCACCGCTACCGTTCGTTGTGGTGAAAAAACCATGCTGCTAGCAGAGAATCAGTCGACCTACATTCCTCTCGGGGAAACTCATCAGTTGAGTAATCCCGGTAAATTTCCCCTGGAAATTATCGAGGTGCAGTCGGGTTCGCATCTGGGAGCAGATGATATCGTACGATTTCAGGATCTTTATGGCAGAAATTAAGGAAATATCGCTCTGATACCTCTACTTCCATCCCACGCTGAAAATTTGACGCGTAACGTCGTCCAAAAATAGCGTTAACCGGTCTTAGGATTCGCGAGATTATTTCGAGGTGCGGATCAGTTCTCGAATCAGAAAACGCGCCGGATTTAGTGCATCCAGAAGCTTTTGAGTAAGTGGTGGAGGCTCTCCCAGCATATGGCTGGCGATAATTTCAGCGGCCAATGGTGCGTACACCAAACCTCGGGAGCCATGACCAATATTCAAGTATAAGCGGGGCAGATAAGCGCCCATTTTTGGAACCGGCCGCTGTGCATCATCAGATAATTCTCGATAAGTTCTCTTGAACACCGATGCATCGGGCACCGGTCCCGCCAAGGGCAAATAATCCGGGCTGACACAGCGAAAAGCCACTCGCCCACCAACAGCAGAGGGTAGCTCGTAGTCGGCCAGACAAGGGGCCATTTGTGCGCGATTATTATCGTGATCCCGCTGCAGCAGATTCAGTGAGTCGTCGGTCAGATTAAAACTGGCGCCCACGCTGTGGATGTTCTCGCCACCGCCCATGGTCATCGCTGGTGCCATGTAGCCCTTCGCACACAAAACGCTCGACAAAGCGAAACCTGAGGTCTGCGGCACATAGGATAATTGACCGCGAATAGCCTTTACCGGCAACCAAGGTAGCTCAAAATGCCGACTGTGATTGGCCGAGGCAATTACAACAGCGTCTACCTTCTTTACCCATGGCTGTTGGTCACCCATTCTCGCCATCAACTGCCAGCATCCATCTTCCTGGGTGATCCTTTCAATGCTGGTATTGAGTTCCAGACGAATATTTTCTCTATCTACTAGCCACTGGCACACCCTAAGGGGATTTACCCAACCGCAATGGGGGAAAAACAAACCACCGCTTGTCAACTCAACGCCGGCAATGGCGGATGCTTGTTCAGGTGACACTCCGCGCAAGAACTGGCTACCGGAAAAACGCTCAATTAAAGCCCGATTTTTTTTCGAGACTGCGGGCGTCATGTCCAGTTGGAGAACCCCACAACGCTCGCCATAACTTTGATTCTCCTGCCAGTAGCGTCGATAAATCTGCTGAGCATAGAGCAAACCCTGTAGATTGATATCCGCTAGGTTACCGGAGTGTGGCGATAATTTGGCGTACACCACGCCTTGAGGATTTCCCGAAGCTTCACTAGCCAGGGACGAACCAGCCTCAACCAACAAAACCTTCATGCCGCCCTGCGCCAAAGCGTATGCGGTATGGCAACCGGCCAGACCACCGCCAATCACCGCAACCGTTTGTCCATAATTTGCCACGCAATAATCTGATGGTAAATTCCAGGGCGTTTTATTTTTTTTAAAAGTGATGGCCAAGTCATTGGCTCCGACGAAGGTGCCCCGGAGCATTTCTCGTTTTTGACCAAAGCCCTTGACCTTATGGACATCAAAGCCAGCGTCAAGCAAATGCTGGCGCACCATACCCGCCGCGCTAAAAGTCGACAGGGTAGCGTCTGGAGCGCTAATGGCCGCCACCGCCTGTAACAGTGGTAAGCGCCACATATCCGGATTTTTCGCGGGCGCAAAGCCATCCAAAAACCAGGCATTTACCGCCCGCCACTGAGGCCGGTAAAAAGCCGAATGTTCACAGGCCAAAAGCTTGCGCAAGCTTTGCAAAGCATCGCCAATCATCAGTATCAAACGCACTCCGTCAAAGGAGAAATACCAAACATCCGCTTGTGAATCTTGACTGTAGCTCATGGCGTAACGTTGCAAAAAATCATCTCGAAAGCGAGCGAGCTCTGGCCAGTTAGCAAGAGCTCGCTCGATAGATTCAGGCTCGAGGGGATATTTTTCTGTCGAGATAAAAGTTAAACGGGACTCCGCCGATGCCTGTTGCTCCCAACATTGCCAGGAGGCCAGGAAATTCAAACCGGCTCCAAATCCGGTTTCGCCGATAGTAAAGTTATCGCCGGGTGAAAGTGCCGAGAAACGAGAAGCCAGTTGATTCTGTTTCAAAAAAACATAGCGGGTTTCCTCCAAGCCGCTATCCGTGGAGAAATAGATATCATCAAAAACTTGTGACACTGGCTGGCCCTGAGGGTTCCAGGCGATGAGGGAGGATGAATCCGGAGTTTTCATAGCAACACCAAACTTACCCAAGGTGATCCACTTGGCTTCTGGTCAAGCCAAACCAAACCACCGCGGCGGCAATAAAAGCACTTACTGCGGAAACGGTAAATAATAATTCAGCACTGATTTCCCATAAAAAACCACTGACGATCGCCCCCGAAGCACCCCCTGCCCCAAAACCAAAAGCACTGTAGAGCGCCTGTCCCTGACCAGCATTTGGCCCCTGGAAAAAACGTCGGATCATTTCAATACATCCCGCGTGAGCGGCACCAAAACTAAGCGCATGGATAGATTGTGCAAACACCATAACAATTAAGCTATCGGCAAAATAAGCGATGATCAACCAACGGATACCGGTCAGCAGCAAGCTCCAGAATAAAATACTGGAGAGACTCACGGCGGCAATAACCTTATGCATGACCATGAACAGACCCACTTCACAGAGCACACCTAGAGCCCATAACAAACCGATAAGCGTGCGGCTATAGTGAAAACTTTCCAGGTGTAAACTAAAGAAACTGTAATAACCACCAAAACTAAACTGCAATAAAAAGGCAGCGCTAAAAAAGGCAATCACCGGCGGCTGCTTTAACAACTGTAGCCAGTGCGTATGCGTTTGCTCAGTGTGAGCACGACGCGACGGCTCGCGAACAATCAACGTACTGAACCAGATAAATAATAGAAACAGCCAACTGATCGGAATCAAGTACTCGATGGAGATTCGATCAAATAGCCACCCCAGGACCACCACTGCAACGATAAAACCGAGCGAACCCCAAACTCTGACCTGACTATATTTATGACTATTTTTATCCAGGTGCTGCAAAGTCAGCGAATCAAACTGGGGGAGAATGGCATTCCAGAAAAAGCTGTAAAAAAAAGTAACGATGATGATAGGAAGAAAAGCTGACCAAAAAAATAATCCGGTAAAACTGAGCATCGCCATAAAACCACCAAAGGCGATAACAAGCAGACGCCGTCCAGTGTGGTCACATAACCAGCTCCAAAAATTTGGGGCAATAATTTTTGTCCCCAACAAAACACCGGCAACCGCGCCAATTTGCTTTGCGCTTAAGCCAATATCAGAGAGATAAAGCCCCAGATAGGGGTTTAGAGTTCCAACCAGACAGAAATAAAAAAAGTAAAAACTGGACAGCCGCCAGTAGGGGATGCCTTGAATCACTGAGGCGTAGCGGGAATGATGGGTATCTGGTGTCGCCGGCCGCCGTTTTGGCCGCGATGGCGCAGGGCGTGATCTACGAGGACCAAAGCCACCATGGCTTCAGCAATGGGTGTTGCGCGGATGCCCACACAAGGATCGTGGCGACCTTTGGTGACAATCTCTACTGGATTGCCGTAGATATCCACCCCGCGACCGGGAAGATGGAGACTCGAAGTAGGCTTCAAGGCAATGTGGGCGATTAAGTCCTGCCCGGTGGAAATCCCTCCGAGAACACCACCGGCGTTATTGGATAGAAATCTTTCGGGCATCATTTCGTCGCGATGCTCAGTGCCCTTTTGTTCTACTGATGAAAATCCGGAACCAATTTCAATACCTTTTACCGCGTTGATGCCCATCAGAGCGTGGGCCAATTCAGCGTCCAGGCGATCAAAAACTGGCTCTCCCAGGCCGGGAATCATACCCGTGGCAACAACAGTGATTCGCGCGCCAATTGAGTTACCCTCTTTACGCAATATCTGCATATATTCTTCCATGTCTGCAACGATACCGAAATCGGGACAAAAGAAGGGGTTACTTTCTACTTGTTGCCAATCCCACTGATCAATGGGTAGTGCCGTCTTGATAGGCCCCAATTGCGTGAGACAACCACGAACATCTATGCCAAGGCTGGTTCTCAGGTATTTTTTGGCAACAGCACCGGCAGCCACCCTTACTGCGGTCTCCCGGGCTGAAGAGCGGCCGCCACCACGGTAATCGCGAACGCCGTATTTTTGCATGTAAGTATAGTCGGCGTGAGCCGGCCGAAGTTTCTCTTTGATATTGCTGTAGTCGCGAGAACGCTGATCGGTATTTTCGATCATCATCCCAATTGGCGTGCCCGTGGTTCTTCCCTCAAAAACCCCAGAGAGAATTTTGACTTGATCCGGTTCGCGGCGCTGTGTCTCAAACTTGTTTTTCCCCGGTCGTCGACGATCAAGATCCACTTGTAAATCCGCCTCACTGATTTCCATGCCTGGCGGGCAACCATCAACGATACAGCCGATGGCTGGGCCATGGCTCTCGCCAAAGCTGGTAACCGTAAACAACTTTCCAAACGTATTTCCGGACATAACTCAAAAAATCCCATTCAAAATCAAAAATCACCGTCAACTATAACTCTTCGCAATAGCAAACCCGGTAAATATTCATTGGATAGTGGCCGGTTAAACTAACAAAGGATTTACTACCATTAGCCAAATGGCCCAGCCTCAAGATCATCTAGATGCGCCCTGCCCCTTGCAAATCGGCGCGTTTAACATCGCCGGCAATCGTGGGCGACAATGAAGTCAGCGGAGACAATACTTCCCAAGTGTTGATAGCAAAGAACGTTGGTAAGGCACAGCAGCGATCGTTATCCTTAACAAACAACGCACAGTTAAATGTACACGTTATCAGTGTTCCCTAACGCACAAAATCCAGCTCGATATAATAACCTTAAATTCAAAATAAAAGACCACTGCGTTTTCGCTGTTTACTCACAAAGGGATAAAAAATTACGAATTATTAGCGATAACTTGCTACTGAGACAAGACAGAGAACGATCTAAGACTTCATAAATGTGCGGGAAAGCGCTCATAACACATTGGAAATCTTGGGATATTTTTTAGCTATTTCGAATTTGGTAGAATTGCTCTGACAAGAAGCTTACTGATTACAATTGCGGGGAAGAGCGACACCACCCTTATCTGACAACGCGACTGATAAATTTGCGGGGTAACAGATGGATTTTTCTGGCATCCCCGAACGCCCAAGGTCAGTTAGCAAAAATGATTCAAATGCTATTTACAAGGGTGTTGAGGGGAACAGAGGAGAATTCCATCGAAGAACCATTATTCTTTGTAATACAACAGAACATTAGTGTGTGGAATGGACTCATGAAAATGGTGGGTCGTACTGGATTCGAACCAGTGACCAATTGGTTAAAAGCCAACTGCTCTACCAACTGAGCTAACGACCCAAATTAGATAATTCTTGGGGGCTGTTACTTTTCCTAGATTAGCGAAGGATTTTTCTATCTCTCGCCATAACCAATTTCTGTAACAAGCGACAAAAAAGAGTGGTGCATGTTAATGATTCGGCAGAAAAACTCAAGTCTTTTTTGAGAACCTTCGCAAGAGCACTCTGTATGGGCAGATTTTATTCTTATAACGAGCCAGTACCACATCTATTCAATATCTCTAGCAAACACGCTTATATTAACGTGATACCGGAGTCGTATAACCCAGCCACAAAGTAGTTTTTCTTAACTTTTTATTGTCACCCATGAAGCGTGATAGCTCTAAACGTCGAGTTCCACGGTGCAGTGGACATCGAGGCTACCCCAAAAGCAAGTTCTTTCAAATTAACCCATTGGGCTCGCATTATATGGGATGATATCGAATTTTGCGCTAAACATTATCTATAAATGCAATAGTATTTCGCTTCGCGATTTCACACTCACTAAATATCTCGGTAAGACGTTGGGTCGGATACCCCAGCGTCACTAAATCCTTGCCGACGAATACGACAACTGTCACAGTTTCCACAAGCTCTGCCTTGTGTGTCAGCCTGGTAACAGGAGATGGTTGAGCTGTAGTCAACGTTCAGTTTAGCGCCTCTTTGAATAATTTCGGATTTACTAAGATGAATTAGCGGAGCATGGATCTTGAAACCGGAGCCTTCAACACCCTTCTTAGTAGCCAGGTTAGCCATCTGCTCATAAGCGGCAAGATACTCTGGGCGACAGTCCGGATAACCCGAGTAATCCACTGCATTAACGCCAATAAAAATATCAGTAGCGTCTAGGACTTCGGCCCATCCGACAGCAATAGATAGGAAGATCGTATTGCGCGCGGGCACATAGGTCACCGGAATACCACTCGTTCCAGAGACGGGAACATCAATTTCGTCATCCGTTAGAGCCGATCCGCCGATAGTCCGCAAATCCAAAGTAACTATCTTATGCTGCACAACTTTCATAGAGCGACAAATGGCCGCCGCTGCCTTCAGTTCAATTCGATGGCGCTGACCGTAATCAAAACTCAGAGCATAGCATTCAAAACCATGAGACTGTGCAATTGCCAGCACTGTCGCCGAATCCAATCCCCCAGAAACTAGTACCACCGACTTAGAAACGCTTGAGGCCATTTAAACTCCCGGCTTGTCACCCCAAAGGGTCTTGTGTAGTTGTATTTGCAAGCGGATCGGCAGACGCTCGGCCAGAACCCATTCAGCTAATATCTCGGCGCTGAGCTCTCCGTAGGAGGGTGACAGAAATACGCTACCGACCCTTTCCGTCAGTTGATACTCACTTATTTTAAAAACCGCCCAGCTAAAGTCTTGTTTATCACAGATTATGAATTTCACTTCATCTTTAACGCTTAAATAGTTGATGTTGCTGTAATCATTGCGACTAAGCTCAGTGGATGCGGGCGTTTTTAAGTCCATAACGATACAAACTCTCTTATCCACATCCTTAACTGGCAACGCACCACTGGTTTCCAGTGAAACCTTGTAACCTTTGTCACAGAGCATACTCAGTAATCGTAGACAATTTGGCTGCGCCAAGGGCTCGCCACCTGTAACGCAGACGTGCTGAACGCCATAACCTTCCACAAGTGAGATTATTGAGTCAATAGAATATTTTTGACCACCGAAGAAGGCGTATTCAGAATCGCAATAACGACAACGCAATGGACAACCCGTCAGGCGAATAAAGGCGGTTGGGTAACCAGCTCTGGCAGCTTCACCTTGTATGGAGAGGAAGGTTTCGGTGATTCGAAGCGTCATATCAGACATATGGGTAGCTAGCCAAGGATACGCACACTTGGACTAGCGAATCAATTAAATTGATTCGAGAGAAAGGATATCGCTAGACGTGCTACATCACTGTCGCTACTGGCAACATCATCTAATAAGGATTTTGCTTCTGCTTTTTTGCCCTGATTGAAATAAATCGTAGCCAACTTATATTTAGCATCCGGGGTCTTTTGATGATCCGGATAGCGATCAATTAGAGATTTGAAGGACCTCTCAGCGGTTTTGAGATCGTCTTCTTTTAATAAAATTTGTCCTTGCCAATAGTAGACGTTAGGTACATACATTCCCTCGGGATAGTTGAGTAAATACTCATTGAATTTTTGCTTGGCTTCCGAGTAATTTTGCTGATTCAGAAGCGATTCAATTCCCTGACTGTAGAGAGTTTTCTCATTTTGACTATTGCCTGCAGTGGACTCTGCAACAGTAGCTGGGAGGGTGTCAGGAGAGGGTTGTGATTTTTTATTCGAAAATTCAACTAAACGTTTATCTAAGTCTAGATAGTCATCCAGCCTCTGCTTTTTCAGTCGTTTCAATTCGAAGGACTGCTCCTCTACCAAACCTCTAAGCACTAACACTTCTTGTTGTAATTGTTGAATTTGATAGGCGAGATTGGTGGAGCCCCTGGCCGGTGGACTGGACTCTACTTTCACTGGTCCGGTAGCCGCTTGGACTTTAACCTGTGAAGTACTAGTACTATCTACCTGCAAGGGGCTACT
>JBLIHY010000064.1:0-12365 GCA_047634655.1 Cellvibrionaceae bacterium | reverse complement strand
GCTGCCTTGTAAGCGTGGGCTCGATTCATCAAGCCTTTGGCTGCCATACAAGTCAGTATCCAGGCTAATTCTGGGATTTCCGGTATATCGGATTGTCGATAAAAAATGGCGTTGTCGGTGTCTAGCCCCAAGGCTAACCAGGTGGCGGCGACCTCCAGACTGGATTGGTGAACCAATTTGGCATCGCGACACTTAATCAAGGCGTGATAATCCGCCAGAAAATAAAAAGCGGTATTTCCCGGCTGCCGGCTGGCCTCAATTGCCGGACGGATAGCGCCGACATAATTGCCAAGGTGAGGAGTGCCGGTTGTTGTAATGCCGGTGAGTATTCGTTTATCCATAGAATAGAGTTCTCTACTGTGGATGGTTAGTCAATAGTGGATATGAAGAAAAATTTGTGCAGGAGTATCTCAATACTTTGGTTAACTCGTTATGAATCACATCGGACTGGCGCCAAGGTTGCTGGGCTAACGACAGCTAACAGGCGTGGCATAAAAGTGAGTTAATGCCTGCCAGAGCATGGTTGCATCCTTGCGCCCGGCTAGTTCGCGAATCGAGTGCATGGCAAACGTTGGCACCCCGATGTCTAGGGTTTTGACACCAAGCGCTGATGCGGTGATTGGCCCGATAGTACTTCCACAGCCCAGGTCACTGCGAGTAACAAACTCCTGTAACGGTACCCCACAGGTTTCACAAAGGTGCTTAAACCAACTGCTGCTTTCGCTATTGGTAGCGTAACGTTGATTGGCATTGACTTTAATAACTGGACCGAAATTCAGCAGGGGCCCGTGCTGACTATCGTGTTTATCGGCGTAATTTGGATGAATTCCATGTGCGTTGTCGGCGGAAATCATCAGCGAGCGATCAATCGTCCGCAAACGCTGCTCTTGATCTGGCAATATGCGCTGTAGGCATTGCTGTAACATGGGTCCCTGTGCGCCACAGGCAGAAGTGCTGCCAACTTCCTCGTGGTCATTACATATCAGCAATGCCGGGCTGTCTGCGGGTGCGGTCAATAAAGCCTCCAGACCAATAAAGCAACTGAGCAAATTGTCCAGCCGAGCCGAAGCGATAAATTCATTGTGAAGGCCGATCAAGCCAGGTGCCTGTGTGTCGTAAAAGAGTAGCTCGTAGTCCAAAATTTTATCGATTTGCCGCATATTTTGATCGATAAATTGCTGTTTTAATACACTGCGAAAATCTGTATCTCGGCCATCGCTGATTTGCCAGAGTATGGGCGGTAAATGCTGCTGATTATTGATAATGTTGCTGCTATTGGCTTCGCGATTGAGATGAATGGCCAGGCTCGGAATAGTCGCAATCGGCCGTTCAAAATCCATCAGCATCGATATCAGTTTGCCAGTATGATCCCGGTAAACCACTCGCCCCGCCAGCGATAAATCCCGATCAAACCAAGGATTCAGAAGCGCTCCGCCATAAACTTCGACACCCAATTGAAAGTAACCCCGAGATTGTAACTCGGGTTTTGGTTTTACTTTCAGGCATGGGCTATCGGTATGGGCGCCCACCATGGCAATGCCCTGAGACTGCATTTGTTTCGGCTGATAGCGAAAGGCGATGATCGAGGAATCATTGCGTGTGACCAAATAGGATTTTTCCGCCTGTAACTGCCAGGAATCACCTTCGCGAAGTTGCTCAAATCCCTGTTCGGTTAAACGCTCGACCATGGCCGCAACCGCGTGAAAAGGGCTCGTCGACCGTTTGAGAAAATCCAGTAAACGCCGTTCAAAACTACTTAATTTTGTACCCATAACCGTTTCCTAGGTAAATGACCAAACCAGTAGAAATGTTCCCAGAAATAATCGATAAATAACAAATGGCATCATGCCGATCTGATTAATAAATTTAAGAAAGTAATGAATACAGAAGAAGGCACTGATGGCAGATAGCAGCGCGCCGAGAAAAAGGTCGCCCCAGTTAACCGATGGTAAACCCAGTAACTGCAAGGCTTTAAACCCGCCGCTGAGTAAAATTATCGGGATGGATAGCAGGAAAGAAAAGCGCGCCGCCGGTTCGCGACTGAGACCGCACAATAGAGCCGCTGTAATAGTGATTCCCGAACGCGACGTGCCCGGAATCAAGGCCAGCGCTTGGGCGCAACCAATAATTAACACGATTTTAATGGTGAGATCGGTCAACTGGCCCTGTTTCTGGTTGGCGGAACGATCTGCATAAGCCAATAACAAGCCAAAAATAAGGGTGGTTAAGGCGATCACCAGCGTCGTGCGAAGGTGCAACTCAATAAAAGAATCCAGCAAGAGGCCCGCCAACCCGGCGGGAATGGTCGCTAGAATAATGTACCAGGCTAGAAGACTATTACTGGTTTGTGGTCGACCCACGAGAGACCGCGTCCAATCTTTCAGGATAGCGGTGATGTCCTTGTAGAAATAACTCACTACCGCAGTCAAAGTTCCGACGTGAACCGCCACGTCGAATACTAAACCCTGCTCGGGCCAACCCAGTAGAGCCCTGGGTAATAAAAGGTGACCAGAACTGGAAATAGGTAAAAATTCCGTAATGCCCTGGATCACAGATAAAACAACGATGTGCAGTAAATCCATAAAATAATTACCGAGTAACAGTTCCAGTAAACATAATTTCGCGATCACTCGCGCAGTGGGATGGCCATAAAATGCTTAGATAAATTGTTTTACTACCAGACTATGACAGTGGCTGGCGAATACGTTGCCGCTTTCGCCAGCCACTGTCATTGCGCAAATATTGAAGTTGAGCCTGCTCGGGCGCGAGCAACTCACCGCGATCGAAAGCATCGATAGCCAATTCGGCGACGTCGTAGGCACTGGGATGGCTATCCACGTGGAGCTCTGTATTTTTTAGATTTCTCAAAACCGGATAGTACCATCCAGACCCCACACCAATAAGCCGCCGCGCCGCGATTTTTTGAATACTTTCAGCACTGTTTTCTGGATTGCTAACCTGTTCGTTGAGTTGGGGTCGGCATCGAAGTTTATCGGCAGTGTACGACGACCAGTAAACTTCGTTCATGCGCGCATCAATAATAGGGACAATCGAAATATTTTCGGTATGGGCTTCATCGGAAAGATACTGTCGCCGGGCTTGATTGGCCAGTGCATCCAGACTAGAAACCTCGATCAGCGGTAAGTCGGCGCCGTAGGCCAGGCCTTGAGCGATGCTCAAACAAATACGTATGCCGGTGAAGGAGCCGGGACCTCGATCGAAAGCAATGGCGTCTAGTTGACCTAAACTTAGTCCGCGCTCCGATAACAGAGCCGATATCATCGGTAAAATCTTCTGCGTGTGCTCCCTGGGAACCGACGACAGTTTTTGTTGGATACTGCCCTGCTCACCGATGGCCGCAGAGCAGGCATCGCTTGAGTTGCTTAGCGCGAGAATAGTTGGCATCGTCGCAAAGCCTATTGAGCAACAAAAACTTTTTTCATGACGGAGAGTTTTACCAATGATGTGTTGTTTTTATTACAGTCTAACTACTTTGAAGAAAGATCTGACAGAATCATCCTAAACCTATTGACCAGTTGGAAGTATTACGGAGGTTATTCTGTGTCTGTTTCGATAAGTTCGACCATTTTTATAACCGTTTTATGGCAATCAAATTGTCTGTCGAGGTCAATTTATAGCTTACCAATCAAACTGCAAATTTGTTTCCCCCAGCTGGCAACCCTTAAAGTTCTTGCAGCCCACCCATCTTCGGTTACTTCTGTTGTTGATTCACCCCATTCCGCTTCGTTGGGGTCTTGAAGCCAAATACACTAAATACTGAATCTTGGTGTAAGGCGAAACACGAAGTGCTAATCGATGGTAATGCCGAAAGTCGTGATGTTGCAGGTAGGTTCAGGCTGAAGACACCACATTGAGATTGGCCTCAGCTGTCATGGTCGATTTAAAATTGTGGCGCTTCCCTGTATTGCAGAGAATCTCTGAATGGATCAGAGATTCTTTAAGTGACTTTGTTTTTTTCAAATCCGATATCTATTCAGCTTAAAGCTTCCACAAGCTGTTTGTTGATCGATTCTACACTGCCGACGCCACCGATCCGGTGGTAGCTGGGCGACGGCCCTTCTTGTCGACTCATGTCCTTGTAAAAATTAACTAGAGGTTTTGTTTGTTCGTGATAGACAGCCAGTCGCTTGCGTACGGTTTCCTCTTTGTCGTCATCGCGCTGCATCAGCGGCTCTCCGGTTTCGTCGTCGACCCCCTCTTTTTTCGGCGGATGGTAGGTGAGGTGGTAGATGCGGCCTGAATTTGGGTGCACCCGCCGGCCACTCAGCCGACTTACAATTTCTTCATTCTCCACGTCGATCTCTATGACATGATCGATCTGTATTCCGGCGTCTACAAGAGCCTGGGCCTGGGGAATGGTTCGGGGAAAGCCGTCGAACAGGAAGCCCTTCTGGCAGTCTTCTGCCTCGATACGCTTCTTCACTAAGGCAATGATCAATTCATCGGAAACCAAACCCCCGGATGCCATGATGCCCTTGGCTTTCAGGCCCAGTTCGGAACCCTCTTTGACCGCGGCGCGCAGCATGTCGCCAGTTGAAATTTGAGGGATGCCAAATTGCTCCATAATGAATTTGGCCTGGGTGCCTTTACCTGCACCGGGGGCACCGAGAAGAATAATGCGCACGGAAGACTCCTGTGGTTTCGTTTTGTTAATTGAGAACCGATTTAATTTGGTCCCCACATTTTTATTGTCGTATTCGTCGGAGGGCTGCAATTTAAAGCTAAATTAAAAAATGCGACGTAAGATACCATGGCCAAGAGGTAGATGAAAGCTAAGGCTTTATTTGTTCTGAAGGGGCCTAATTTCGAGATAGTGTCATTTCCCGGCGACGTAGTTTAACGGATGATCACTCGCTGTTGGTCGGATCGCTTCACATTTTTTTTGTAACTGATTCGCTTTTTCGTTCGCGGCCTTTGGCTTGTTTCCACCATTTTTCCAGTATATCCGTTGGTTGCTTTGATAGGGATTCACCCTGCGATATGGCCTGTTGTTCCAGATATTGCAAGCGTTCCTCAAACTTGGTATTTGCCCTTCGCAGTGCCTTTTCTGGCCCGACCTTGAGGTGGCGAGCCAAATTGACCACAGTGAACAGTAGATCGCCCAGTTCCTCTTCGATGTCTGTTTGATCATTGCTATCGGAGGCAACTTTCAGTTCTCCGAGTTCTTCCTGAATTTTGTCGTAAACACCCTCGGCCGAAGGCCAATCAAAGCCGACGGAAGCGGCGCGCTTTTGCAGTTTAACTGAGCGCATTACCGCTGGCAGCGCTTTGGGGATATCATCGAGCAGGCCGCGGTACCCCTTGCGGGTGCGCTCTTCTTGTTTGATGCGTTCCCAGGAGACCTTGATGCTCTCCTCTCGCCGATCCAAATTCCGGTCGTCGGGGTCGATGCGGCTGTCCAGCTTCCCCGAGGGGAAAACGTGGGGATGGCGACGCAGCAATTTGGCGGATGCCCCCGCTGCAACTTCATAGAAATCAAAGCGGCCTTCTTCCTTGGCAAGCTGACTGTAAAAGATCACTTGAAATAATAAGTCGCCCAATTCATCTTTTAACTGTGGATAGTCTTGGCGGTCGATAGCGTCGACGACTTCGTAGGCCTCCTCAATGGTGGAGGAAGCAATTGTCTGATAGCTCTGCGCCAAATCCCAAGGGCAACCCGTATTCGGCTCCCGCAGGCGTGCCATCACTGTTAAAAGGTCGTTCAGCGAATCATCGTTACTCATCGGGCTGGCGTCCTGTACGGAGTCTGAAGGGGGTGTCGATATAACTAGCGCTGCCGGTCCGCAGCGCTAGAATTTTTACCGAGCATACTTTATTGGAAATCGTTGCGCTTAGTCATGCTTGCGCTGCGCCGACGCGATGTTGGGCAGCTGATTAATTCGCGCCAGGACTCGACTGAGCTCGGTAAAGTCGCGGATTTCGATAGTCATCAGCATGTCGACAGTATGTTGCCCTTTATCGGTAAGAGTCTCAATGGCGTTTACGTTAATATGAGCGTTGTCCAATACTGCGGTGGTATCGTGCAACAACCCTCGGCGATCATAGGCTTTTATAACGATATCGACTGAGTAACGCTGTTTTGGCGCGTTGCCCCAGTCGACCTGCATAATGCGTTCGGGCTCATCGTTTTGCAGTTGCAACAGATTGTGACAATCCTTGCGATGGATCGAGACCCCGCGGGCCAGAGTGATGTAACCGCTGATCTCGTCGCCGGGTAACGGGCGACAGCAATTGGCGATAGTCGTCACCAAATTGCCTACACCCTCGATAAAAATATCGCCTTCCTCAACACCAGTCGATGGCTCTACCAGATGAATAGTGGGTTTTTCCGGTGGTGCGATTTGTCTCTGAACGGCTTTGAGGGCTCGTCCGATGCTAATATCTCCCGAGCCTATAGCCGCGTGTAGCTCCTCCAGTGTTTTTAACTTCAGACGCTTTACCAATTTCTCAAAATCCAGGTCATGAATTCCGAGGCGCTTAAGCTCCCGATCAAAAACGGCGCGACCATCGGCGATATTCTCTTCCCTGGCCTGGGCGCCGAACCACTGTCGAACCTTGGCACGCGCCCGCGAGGTTTTGAGATAACCCAGACTTTCAATCAGCCAATCGCGGGAGGGAATCTCGCGATTACCGGTGAGGACCTCCACCTGATCAGAGGTTTTCAAACGGTAATTTAGCGTTACTATGCGGCCATTGACTTTGGCCCCACGACAACGATGGCCGATTTCCGTGTGGATGTGGTAGGCAAAATCCAGAGGTGTCGCATTCAGCGGTAAATCGACAACATGGCCTTCCGGCGTGAACAGATAAATGCGATCTTGCTCGATACCGTGCGAGCTATTGTCGTCTAGAAGATTGACGTCCAACTCTTCTTTCCAATCCAGTAGGTTTCGCAGCCATTCAATTTTCTTTTCGTAACTTTCACTGGCTTGAGAAGATTCGTTCCCCTTGTAGCGCCAGTGAGAACAAACGCCGAACTCCGCTTCCTCGTGCATGTTCTGGGAGCGGATCTGTACTTCGAGGGTCTTGTTTTCCGGACCAAAAACCGCGGTGTGCAGAGAGCGATAGCCGTTTTCCTTTGGGGCGGCAATGTAGTCGTCGAATTCGTTGGGAATATTGCGCCACATAGCGTGGATAATACCCAAAACTTCATAGCAGTCGCGAGTTTTCGGCACCAGAATGCGCACCGCGCTGATATCGTAAACCTCAGAGAACTCGATCCCTTTTTTCTGCATTTTTCGCCATATACTGTAAATATTCTTGGCGCGGCCATAGATCGCGGCGTCGATCCCGCTCTTTTTAACCTGAATGTTTAGGGTTTTGACCACCTTGTTGATGTAGATTTGTCGATTGCGGCGCTTGTCATCCAGCAGACGGGCAATATTTTTATATTCCTGAGGTTTGAGATAGCGAAAGGCGAGATCTTCGAGTTCCCATTTAATGTGGCCGATTCCCAGGCGATGAGCGAGCGGCGCGTAGATATCTGAGACTTCGCGGGCAACGTTGCGGCGGACGTCGTCGCCCGCATCTTTGGCGGCGCGAATGGCGCAGATGCGCTCGGATAATTTAATCACGGCGATGCGAACGTCATCGACCATGGCGACCAGCATCCTGCGAATACTTTCAACCTGTTCGGCGGATTGTTTGCCAAATACAACCTGTTCTTTGTCGTGGTGCAGAGTACGCATCGTCGGCATGCACTGCACGCCTTCAATCAATCTGGCGACCCCTTCACCGTAAGCGTCTTTGATTTCTTCGAGGGTCACTTTTTGTTCATTAACACTGCTGTAAATAATAGCCGCGATCAGAGCCTCTTGGTCTAAGTGGAGATCCGCGAGAATATCGGCCATTCGCAGCCCGTTAAGAAAGCTGCAATTGCGATTTCGTGATGCCTTGTTGTCTTTGTCGAGCTCGGAGTTCGCTCGCAGTTTTGCCATTTTGGCTGTGGAAGTAGCCTGTAGAATAGGCTCGAGCGAGGTCTTCGGGAGATGAGCGGTGGTCAGCAGGCGCTCTGCCCACTGATGAATATCTATCTCGCCGGTTTCGGTAGTCTGAAATTGTTCTCTGATTTGAATCATAGTGGCTACGATAGTATTTTTTTATTACACTGGAATAACGAGTCAGATCTGCCTTTCTATCTAAAGTTCCCTCTATCTAAAGTTCCCTCTGGCCTCCTTGATCCCTGCGAGTCTCAGTATTCGGCATTAAAAATACCGGAGGATAAATATCTGTCGCCGCGATCGCAGATGATCGCAACAATCACGGCATTTTCTACTAGCGCACTGATTGTAAGGGCTGCAGCGATGGAACCCCCCGAGGAAACGCCACAAAAAATCCCTTCCTGCCTGGCCAGCTTGCGCATGGTTTTCTCTGCTTCTGCCTGCCCGAGGTTCATGATTTGATCCACGTGAGTGTCGTCGTAGATTCCCGGAATATATTTTGCTGGCCAGCGGCGAATGCCCGGGATGCTGGCGCCATCCTCTGGTTGCAGGCCGATAATCTGAATATCTGGATTTTTCTCTTTGAGATATTTGGATGTACCGGTGATGGTGCCAGTGGTCCCCATGGAGCTGATGAAATGAGTGACGCGGCCTTGAGTTTGCTGCCAGATTTCAGGACCGGTTCCGCTGTAATGAGCCAGGGGATTATCGGGATTGTTGAACTGATCCAGCACTCGACCTTTCCCCTGGGCCTGCATCTGCAAAGCTAGGTCGCGAGCGCCTTCCATACTTTGTTCTTTGCTGACCAGGATTAACTTCGCGCCGTAAGCGATCATGGCGGCCTTGCGCTCGTCGGTGGCGTTATCCGGCATGATCAGAATCATCTCATAACCGCGAATTGCCGCCGCCATCGCCAGGGCGATCCCGGTATTGCCGCTGGTTGCTTCGATTAGCGTGTCCCCGGGCTGGATTTCTCCCCGCGCTTCGGCCCGGGAGATCATCGATATCGCAGGACGATCCTTGACAGAACCCGCGGGATTATTGCCCTCCAGCTTTCCGAGAATAATATTGCTGGTTTTTCCTGGCAGGCGTTGCAAACGCACCAGCGGCGTTTGGCCGATGCAGGATTCAATGGTCGGAAAATCATTCATAGGCAGTGAAATCGGGTTTGGAATTTAAAATTTAATATCAGTTTGGCGGCTATATTACCCCCGGAGCGTGAAGTGGACCAGCCTTCGCTGCCTCAATGCGGCGTCATCGACGGGGAGGTTTTCGATCTGGATACGGTTTCCGCGCGGGCCGCGCAAGCGGGTTTTGTTCAACGAACCTCTGAAAAATGTAGGCGAGGCAGCCTGGGCAACGCTTCCGCCCCTGCTCACGCTCATTACCTACATCCATGTAGGCAAGACAAAAATTGGCGACAAATCGGCAGGAGCCAATCTTTAACGCTGCAATGGCAACATGGGTAGTTTTTCAAAGGTTACTTAGGTCGATCAGCGATAATAGCGTCGTCGCAGGCGCTCGGGAGAGACCCCGCAGAAGTATTCAAAGCGAAGGCGCCACATTAATATCACCGTGTGGACAATTCCGTTTTGTTCCCAATAGCGGCTGGAAGTCAGCACCTTTGCCGGCAGCACGGTTGGCGAGAATAGTGAGCGCAGGCGCTTGCTCAATTCGACGTCTTCCATCAGCGGAATCTCGGCAAAACCCCCCAGATCTTCAAACAGTGCCCGGCGCACAAACAGCGTCTGGTCGCCCGTTGCTACTTTGGTGAGGCTCGATCGTGCGTTTATTGCCCATTCAATCACCCGGAAAAACCAGTGTTTACCACTTAGATTCACAGCGAAGAAACCCCAGTGAAATTCTCTTTCGCGGATTCTGGCAAAAGCCGCTGGCGGTAGACGAGTATCGGCGTGTAGAAAAATTAGTGCATCGCCGCTGGCGACGGTGGCTCCTGCATTCATCTGTACCGCTCGACCGCTGCGGATGGACTTCACCACCGTTACCGGGAACTTTTCGACTTCGATAAGGGTCTGGTCACCGCTGCCGCCATCGATAACGATAATTTCACAGTCGGGGTCGCTAATGGATAGCAAGTACTCCAGTTGCTCGCCAATACCAGCGGCTTCGTTGAATACCGGAATAATAATGCTGAATTTCACATCGAGTGCTCTGGATACCTCTTGCGCTAACCGGCTAGCGCGCCGCCGCAACTGCTCCCCTGGCCGGCGGTACAGCCGTAGCAGTGCTCTCCGACGAGGATTTCGGCGTTTGTTAATTCGCTTTCCAGCAAGTCGCGAAGGTGCCAGCGTTTTTTATCACTGGCAATTTTTTTGTCGTCAATATCCTGCTGATATCGAAGCGGCAAATCCAGCATTTGATTAAAATCACAATCGTAGACGTAGCCACGCCAGTCGATACTCAACAGCGTTTTGCACATCACGGCTTCGAGATTTTGTTGTGAAAAGTTTGTTTTGAGCAAGTTCATGTAGTCATCGTACAAGCCCTTCGACAACAGCATACTGCCAAAGCGGCTAATGGGCATATTGGTTATGGTTAACAAGCTGTGAAAATCAATACCGTAATTTTTCTTGAGTGCTTTCTTGTAGTCGGCTTCCAACTGACCCTGTTCCGGCGGTAGAAAAGCCCCGTTAGGGTTGTAAGCCAGGTTCAAAGGCAAAGCCTCGTCGCGCCCGTAACCCAGTTTGTTTAAGTGTTGCAGAGCTTCGACCGATGCCTCGAAAACCCCCTTGCCGCGTTGTTCAGCGACATTCTGCTCGGAATAACAGGGTAGAGAGGCGGTGATAATGACCCGGTGGCGAGCGAGAAAGTCGGCCATATCTTCATAACCCGGTTCCAGCAGAATAGTGAGATTACAGCGATCTGTCACCGCTACGCCCCGCTTGCTGGCTTCGGCAACCAGGTAGCGAAAATGCGGGTTCATCTCCGGTGCACCCCCGGTTAAATCCAGGGTGCTGATCGATTTTTGGTCGATATAGCTGAGCACCTCGTCGATGGTTTCGCGGTCCATCAATTCAGTTCGCTTGGGCCCAGCATTGACGTGACAGTGGGTACAACTGAGGTTACAGAGATAGCCCAAATTTACTTGCAAAGTCTGCACGGTATGGCGTCTGATAGGAGGGAAATCTGTTTGCAGTAGCGCGGGTTTGGTGTCTAGCATCAAGTGCTCCGAAAAATTTCTCTTGTGAAAATATCTGCCTGCGATAGCTTAACATCTCGTTAGCAAAGCTTGTTGGAGCCGCGTTTTATTGGATAGCTCTTTGGGTAGCTCTTTGATCTGAGATGGTGAGGAAAGAGCAGGTCAGGGAAACTTTCGCTGTTGTCATGGGTGGTGCAGGTTTAAACACCACAGGTAAAAGCTATAAGTGCTTGCTGACTGATTTAACAAGGCTCCATTCTTAACAACGCTCTATTTTTCTGAACTTTATATGAAATGATATATCTATTAGGATAGAAGGAGTAATTTGGATCGTAAACAGGGACGTTTTTTATATGTTTTGGTATATTTTAAAGCGGTTCCTATCAAGGCTTTACGTGGGCCTTACGCGGGGATCACAAACGAGAGACGTCGTGGAACGTGCGGGATTGTGAGTAATTTCTTACAGGCTTGATGGCGAATTTCCTGTTTTTTTTCAAACCGCTTTAGAAAGACAATGCCGACCCTAAAATTCAGGCGAGAGGTAATCTATGAAATCTTCAAGGCAATTCTGGTGTTATACCAGCGCCGCGGTGCTAATGGTTTTTTCAGTGATTGCCCTGGCGATCTGGCAATCGGCCCATAAGACGGCTAACCACCCGGTGGCCATTACCGATCCCATAGCCAATCTCGACAACGCCAGTCCGTCACCCGCCTCCACCGAATCTTCAGCCGTAACCACTATCCCCGAACAAGCCGACCCCCGCTATCCAGCACCGGCAAAAAAGCTGCACAAAGTGCTGAGCGACCCCCAGCGCTCACCGCTAGACGATGCGCAACTTACCAAGAGAATGCAGAAACTCGACCAACAGTTGGCGACGCTCAACGAGCAATTGCGACGCCAGGGGCTATCGCTATCCGAGCGCTCTGACAGCAAAGCGAACACTGATCAGCCATCAAACGATATCGAATCGAGGTTAGCCGCCATTAAAGCGCATATGGCGTCGAAAGCCGCCAAAACAACTAACAATTAATAACTAACAACTAACGCTACCCATCTTTACCCATCACCCATTTATACCTCTGAAAAATACCGGCGGGGCAGCCATCGCAACGCCGGTAATTTTTCAGCCGAAAAAAGGATCTACCCATGTTGAATAAAACCACCTTCAGCCTTTGGCTTGCCCTGGCGAGCAGCGTATTCACGGTTAACACCCAGGCCCAAGAGGAGGTGGTGGGTTCTATCC
>JBLIHY010000063.1:0-12462 GCA_047634655.1 Cellvibrionaceae bacterium | reverse complement strand
TTCTCAACTACTCACAACAGGAGCTAGTCACTTTGAGAAAACCGATAACGGTATTGTCAAAGATTCCAGCTATTAAACTCGCTGGCATAGCTTTTTTCTGCCTCATCCCTCTATGGAGTTGGGCCGATTTCAGTGTTCGAGTAATTACCGATCAACTGTCCAGCCCATGGGGAATGGCGCAGCTTCCTGACGGCCGTTTTCTGGTGACTGAAAAGCGCGCAGCGACACTGCGCATCGTCGATCTACAAGGGAATATTTCCGCGCCGGTCAGTGCTCTCCCGGAAGTTGATATCGTCGGGCAGGGAGGACTCCTCGATGTGACGCTGCACCCACAATTTCCCGAGCAACCTACAATTTATCTCAGTTTTACTTCGGGTGACGCTACTCGAGGCCACAGCACGGAGGTGGTGCGTGCGAATCTGCTCGATATTGACACGGCCGAGCCCAGGTTGACCGAGGTGAAAACGATTTTCGAGGCGCAGCCCAAGGTTCGTGGCGGCCGTCACTTTGGCGGGCGCCTGCTGTTTGATCGACAAAATTTTTTGTTTATCTCTCTGGGTGATCGCGGGCAGCGGGCTTTTTCTCAGCGCTTGGACAGCCATCACGGCAGCGTGATTCGCCTGCACGACGACGGCCGAGTACCGATTGATAATCCTTTCGTTAATCAACCGGGTGCTCGACCAGAGATTTTTACCTACGGCCACCGCAATGTTCAGGGTATGACTTTGCATCCCCAGACCGATGAAGTCTGGATTCACGAGCACGGACCCCAGGGCGGTGACGAGGTGAATCTTCTACAGGCCGGAAAAAACTATGGCTGGCCAGTGATTACCTATGGCGTGGAATACGTCAGTGGTCTCAAAATTGGCGAAGGCATTCGCAAACCGGGAATGGAACAACCGCTGCACTTCTGGGATCCTTCCATCGCTCCCTCTGGCATGGCCTTCTATCGGGGCGATCTCTGGGTTGGAGCGCTCAAGTATCAGCTGCTGGCGCAATTGACCTTTAAAGAAGATTTATTACTCAAAGAGCAGCGGCATTTCCAGGGCAGGTTTGGTCGCATTCGCGATGTCCGCAACTTCAGTGACGACCGGCAGCAGCCGGCGTTGTATTTATTAACCGGTGCCAGTAATGGCCAATTGATCCGTATTGATTATGACTGAAACTCTGACTCTGACCGTGCCCGATGACTGGCACATCCACCTCCGCGACGGTGAAATACTCGCCGAGACAGTTGCGGCCACCACACGCTGCTTTCGCCGTGCCATCGTCATGCCCAACCTGGCACCGCCAATCACCAGCGCTGATATGCTTAGAGATTATCGCCAGCGGATTCTAGATGCCCGCCCCGAGAATAGCGATTTCGAGCCTTTGATGACGCTTTATCTAACGGATGACACCACGGCGGAAACCATCTACGAGGCAAAAGCCGCCGGCGCGGTGGCGGTAAAAATTTATCCCGCCGGAGCGACCACTCACTCTTTGGCTGGCGTCGGTGAATGGCAACATCTGGAGACTGCTTTCGAAGCCATGCAGGAGACGGGTTTGCTGCTGTTGATTCACGGGGAGGTGACCGATGACGATATTGATATTTTTGATCGAGAGAAGGTGTTTATCGATCGCCATCTACGAGATATCGCCGATAATTTTCCGCAATTAAAAATCGTCTTTGAACATATCACTACCCGCGAGGCGGTGGAGTTTGTGCAATCGGCGGGGGATAATGTGGCGGCGACAATCACCCCGCAGCACTTGCTGTTAAATCGCAACGATTTGCTGGTAGGCGGCATTCGTCCCCACAATTACTGTTTGCCCGTCTTGAAGCGCAACAGCCACCAAGTGGCACTGCAAGAGGCCGCCGTCAGCGGCTCGCCCAAGTTCTTTCTCGGTAGCGATTCGGCGCCCCACGAGCAATCCCGCAAGGAATCTGCCTGTGGCTGCGCGGGTTGCTACACCGCTCGAAGTACTATCGAACTCTATGCTCAGATTTTCGAAGACTTGGGCGCGCTGGATAAACTCGAGGCCTTTGCCAGCCACCGCGGCGCCGATTTTTACGGTTTACCGCGCAATCAGGGCACTATCACTCTGGTCAAACAGCCCTGGCAAGTTCCCGAAAATATTCTCTTGCCCAATGGCGACAGCATCATTCCCTTCTTTGCTGGACAGACCTTGTCCTGGCAACGGTTGGACTAACCGCTAATAGGCAACCATTGCGCAGACGACATTGTGTTTTCTAATTTTTTATTCAAAATTTCCATCTATTCGCTGTAAGTGACTAAGCGGTAAGTGACTAAAAAGACATCAGAGCGCACAAAACACTTGCATACCGTTGGATCTTAGTTGTTGACGCTTGCATTTATTATTGAAAAAGGCTAAATTCCGCCACTGTAGTCGTGGGGAACTACACTACGTACAGGACGTACTTCAATAAAACTAACTTAAGTTATTTACTTATTTACTATTCAAGGGTATGGAAAAATGAACTTTAAAAAAACCACACTAGCCTTGGCCTTAACTGGCGCAATGGCTGCACCTTTCGCTTCTGCTGATTTAAAAATTGGCGGTAAACTGGATGTATTAGTCGAAACTGGTGACAACAGCAGCTTGGATGTTCGCGCCGATGACGTCGAGCTATACTTCACCGCCGTTGAGCAAGTCGGTAGCGTCAAGTGGATCGCCGATATTGATTTGGAATTTGCTGGACTTGCTGAAGATAACGGTACAACCACCATAGATACCTCTGGTGCAACCACCACAGACAACACTGTTGAAGTTGATGCCGCTCGTATTATCGCTGTGGGTAGTTTCGGTGCCTTCGTTGTGGGTCAATCACCCTCCGGTATTTTCGCGGATATTTACGCTAAAGCCGATATTATGGCTGAAAATACTGACGTATTTTCTGCACAAGATACCCAGTTCAATAATGCCATTGCGTGGAAAACACCCAACTTTGGTCCCGTCTACGCAGTACTCGCCTCTTATTCAGACGGTGGTGATGGAGATGGAACTGTTGGTGAAAAAGACATAGACATAGCAGTTGCCCGTGTTGTTTACAAGGCTAATGGTATACAGGCTGGCTATGTAATGCTTGACTTCCAGAACGATGCAGCGACAGTTGACACTCGTCAAGCTTTTGGTGCCAGTTACACTAACGATATGTTCACCGTTGCTGGCTTCTTCGAAGTCGTAGCATATCCAGATACCGGAAGAGATGATCAAGAGGTTATGGGTCTTTCTGCTTTGTACAACGCTACCGATAAATTAGCATTAAAAGTCTCTTATGAGGAAATTGAAGGAGAAAGTGTTGGCCTTGTAGCCTTTGATAATGACGTAACTGCTGTTGGTTTCGATTATGCCATCTCTAAAAATATCACCCTTTATGGTGAGACGGCTAATTACGATGCAGATTGTGGCGCTACAGCAGCTCCAGGTAACCTATGTGACAGCAATACTGTTGTTGGTACTAAGTTCCAATTCTAAGTTAACGCTAGCTCAGCTAGCTTAGTTTAGTGTTCGAAGAAGAGGCGCCCTTGGGCGCCTTTTTTTATATTAGCCTGCGGGCATTTCGTCCAACAACACCGCTATTCTTTGCTGTAAACCAACCATTACGTTTTTCCGTCAGCAATCCACCTAAATTCCACCGCTTGTCATTTTTCTGTCATCAACCTGCGTTATGGTTGCCGCTGGTGATGAGCAGCCAATAGAGGCTTCTCTCCCAAATTTTCTGTCAACAACGATATATCCTTTTGGAGATAATTCAATGAAAACGATTTTTTCTGTTGCAGTAGCGGCGGCAGCCGTTATCTTGAGCACATCAGCGATAGCACGCGAATACATTAGTATCGTCGGTTCCTCCACCGTTTATCCTTTCTCAATCAAAGTGGCTGGAGAGTTCGGTAACACCACCCAATTTAATACGCCTGTTGTCGAATCCACCGGTTCTGGCGGGGGTATGAAGTTATTTTGCTCCGGCTATGGTATGAACTCCCCCAGCATTACTAACGCCTCCCGGCGTATAAAGTTCTCTGAATTTGAGAGCTGTCATAAAAACGGCGTTGAAGTCGTCGAAATACTTGTCGGCTTCGACGGTATCGCCATCGCTAATTCCAAAGTGTCTCCGCAACTTTCCCTGACTCGTCGCGACATTTTCCTGGCCTTGGCGAAAGAGGTACCCAATCCCGACGGTTCTGAAAGTTTGCTTGCCAATCCCTACAAGACTTGGAAAGAGGTAAACCCATCTCTGCCAGATATTGCGATCGAAGTAATGGGCCCACCCCCAACTTCCGGTACTCGCGACGCCTTTGCTGAACTCGCCATGGAAGGGGGCTGCAAAACCTTTGATTGGATCAAGGTCATGCGCAAAAAAGACAAAAATGCTTACAAATCTGTCTGTCATAATATTCGAGAGGATGGCGCTTACGTCGAATCTGGCGAGAACGATAACCTGATTGTTCAAAAGCTGGAGAAAAACCCACTGGCGCTAGGTATTTTTGGCTTCAGCTTTCTGGAAGAAAATTCCTCTCGGGTTCAAGCTTCAATCGTCGAAGGTGTTGCGCCGACTTTTGAAAGCATTGCCGCTAAGGACTATACAATTTCTCGACCACTTTACTTCTACATCAAGAAAAATCATGTGCGTGTTGTACCTGGCATCGAGGCATATATTGCTGAATTTATCGATGAATCAACTTGGGGTCCAGAGGGTTACCTAACGGATATCGGTCTAATTCCTCTAAACGATACACTGCGTGCTAGCTATGCTGCCGACGCCAAAAATCTGAGAACTCTGCAAGCCTCTGACTTCTGAGATTAAAACGACTGAAAAGTCGAAATCAGTCTAGTGAAGCTCTGAAAAAAACCCCGGCAATAGGCCGGGGTTTTTGTTTTTCACGTAAACTCTCTTGCTATAAAAGATTTAAGAGCAACCTAAGATGACGTCATTATCAACTAAGCCTTTTTCTCAGGCTTGCGCTAATAATTCAGAGCCTATTTTGCGGCGAATCCAGCCACTGCTGAAAAACTCGAGTTCAGTTTTTGAAATTGGCAGCGGCACCGGGCAGCATTCTGTATACTTCGGCGCCGCTATGCCCCAATTATATTGGCACACCAGCGATTTATCGGAGAATTTTCCCGCCATCCAGCAGTGGCTGTCGGGCGCTCAGTTATCCAACGTACGGCTGCCCGTAGTGTTCGATGTTGACGATCCACCACTTATCGAAAGGCATTACGACGCCGTGTTTATGGCAAATACATTGCATATCATGTCTTGGCATCTGGCGGTGTCGGCAATTCGATGTTCGGCTAGACTCTTGAAAGAGGGCGGGTTTTTGCTGGTTTATGGGCCTTTTAAATATGCAGGTTCCCATACTAGCGATAGCAACGCCCAGTTTGATCAATGGCTAAAAGCTACAGACTCCGCTCGTGGTATTCGAGACTTCGAGCAGGTCGCTGCCCAAGCTGCGACGGAGAATTTTGAGCTAATGAAAGATGACGCCATGCCAGCCAACAACCGTCTGCTGATATGGCGGCGTGTTGGGGCGTGTCGATAGCAGGCCCTGATTCAAAACTATAGCGCCGTTCACCGGAATTAGTTTGGACGTCACTCGTTATCCCAAAGTAAAAATCTGGTTGTGGACTTAAAAACTCTGGCGAACTGAATTTTACGGCTGAGCGCACAAATTTATAATCTTTGTTCTTTTTTAACGCGACGACGCAACCACCCAATCCATGAGGATATACCTTGGACCTTCTTCAAGCTTCCGTTGAGCAATTGCAGCATTGGCAATCCACTTTGCAGCGAGAATACCAGCAGCAACAACAAAAAAAACAAAATCTGGATCTAACACGAGGAAAACCTTCTTCTGAACAACTAACCTTGTCCGATTCGTTGGATGGTTGCCTGCGAGGCGATTATTTCAGCAAGGATGGTACAGATACCCGCAACTATGGTGGTCTCGACGGTATTTTGGAAGCGAGACAGTTGGGTGCCGAAATACTTGGCGTTAAGTCGGAGGAAGTTTCTGCGCAAGGAAACAGTAGCTTAACGCTGATGTTCCTAACGTTACTTTGTGCTAAAGAATTCGGGTTGAGTGGCGAACAGAGCGCTTGGAAGCTCGGGGGAGATATCAAATTTCTTTGCCCGGTCCCAGGATACGACCGTCATTTTAGGCTCTGCGAGCAGCTAGGTCTCGAAATGGTAGCTGTACCGATGACAGCTACGGGACCAGACATGGATACAGTGGAGAATATGGTCAAAGCCGATAGCCGCATAAAAGGTATGTGGTGTGTTCCCAAATATTCCAATCCGACGGGCGTAGTTTACAGTGATTCCACAGTGGAGCGCATTGCCAGACTGGGAGAGATTGCCGGTGCTGATTTTCGTGTGTTATGGGATAATGCTTATGCCGTACACGATTTAGAAGATTCCAAACCCCTGAAAAATATTATGGATCTCTGTCGAGGGACCAGCAGCGAGAACAGTGTTATTCAATTTGCTTCCACTTCAAAAATTACTTACGCGGGTTCCGGGGTGGCTTTTATTGCGGCATCGCAGCAAAATATCAACAGTTTTCGCAAGTTGCTAAGCGTATTATCTATCGGTCCGGATAAGGTCAATCAACTCCGCCACTTGCGTTTGATTCCCGATTATAAAGCGCTATTGGCACATATGAAGAAACATGCCGAGTTCCTCAGGCCACGCTTCGCTTGCGTTCTCGAGCACTTTTCAGCGCATTTCAGCGACAATGACCTGGGGCAATGGGAAGCGGTATCTGGCGGCTACTTTGTTTCCTTCAATTCGCGCCCAGGCTTGGCAAAGCAAATTGTTAAGCTGGCAGCCGAGCTCGGTGTAAAGCTAACGCCTGCCGGCGCCACTTTTCCCTATGGTAAGGATCCCGACGACTGTAATATTCGCATTGCGCCTTCGGTACCCAGTCTGGAGGAGCTGGATTCCGCTATGAAGGCTTTTGTGTTGTGCGTCAAACTGGCTTCGGTGGATCAAGCTTTATCGCAGTTATCCACCAGTACTTGATAACGATTAACCCGACACCTAAGTATTTCCCCATGTAAGGGGCAAGCCAGTATCGATCAAATATGCTTACGGCAGGTTTGTAATCCCCGAACAATGGATGCGCGTCTTAAACTCGCACCACATTTATCCACTGACTCAACAATGAGTTGCTAAGTGAGCGGATTGCGTCGATATACAAGAATATGGTTGGTGGTAAGCTGATTAATTGACGTCAATTGCGTACGGCTTCAAGATATCCAGAGAGACAATTGTCAGCACTTTTTCATGAGTTGACAACAGCTTGACGGAGGGCGCGGCATCCTCTTGGTGCGCTTCTAGCCAGCGCATTGCGCAGACACACCAGCTATCCCCAGCCTGAAGACCGGGAAAATCGAATTCGGGTCGGGCAGTTATTAGATCATTGCCCTTTTGATAGCTAAATTCGAGGAATTGATGAGTCATCACCGCACAGACCAGGTGCTTGCCTTGGTCCTGCGAACCAGTGTTGCAATAACCGTCGCGAAAGTACCCGGTGATGGGGTCGTTGCAGCAAAGCTCCAGAGGTTCACCAAAGACATTTTTAGCCACGGAAATGACTTTATTGGATGGATTCATAATAAGATTCTTTGGCAATTAGACTTGCCGTTGGTCGTCAGCTAACGGCAATGCTACCGCGCCAACCGATTTTTTAATTAAGCTTTTACCGGATCAATTATCTATCGGCAAGATAACTCAGCAGCAAGCGGCTGACGGCATCGGCAATAAAGCTCAGAAACGAGGTGCTCATGTTCGCACTATAGTGGTCGGGATCGCGACTAGCGACCGCCAAAAAACCAAGAAAAACGTCATTAGTACGCAGTGAAATGACAGCGGCTGAGCCGATATTTGCCGCTTCCCGTTCAAAAATAAATTGTCGTTCTCTAGGATTCAGTTGCCCACACAAGTGTGGCTGATTGTGCATGATATCGACTAAAGACTCCATGGCTTGCCGGCGGTCAATGATTCGTGCTCGTGGGGTTTTTGGAGTGGGAAATTGTTTGTCTGCTGGGGGTACTAGTATTACTTGTGAGTAATCAATGTTGAAATCGTCCCGAAAACTATCAAAAAGTTTATCCAGACAATCGTCAATCTCGCGAGTCTCCAGCAAACTCAATAGTAATTGCTGGGTGTGTTCAAGCAGTAAATCGTTATTGCGAGCATTATCTACAAGCTGATTAAGTTGTTCCCGCATGTCGTCATTCGCTTCTCGCAAAGCCAATACCTGACGTTCAATCAGAGAAACGGCTCTACCCTGAGCGGGGTGATGAAGTTGAAGATCTATCAGTAGGTCAGTTTTGTCTGCGAAAAAATTCGGGTGTCGTCGCAAGTAATCGATGACATGCTCATCACTCAAGTTTTTCGGAGCTTGCGAGTCTTCATTCTGAGTACGCTGGCGCATTATCTTCCTTCGTCAAATTATCCTTTGACCTATTTGAAAATATTATTTCTGTCCCTTGTAGAAATTTCACAATTTTAGTTGGTCTGCTGGCAAGGCTTCGACCTTTTGTTTTTTCTGTTAGCCATGACTATGGCCGCTATGTGACGGATGGAAAAGCCAGTTTTATTACTCGACGACTATTTCAGCTGTTTCGTCACTGTAGTTTGGCCGATATAAGTTTGGCAGAAAAGTAAAAGCGGTTTTTTACTCAGCAAACCATCCGGCCGACTACTACGCGAGTATCTAAGCCAGTGTTGATCAAGTATAGTGGTTTGCCTCATCCGCTTTGGCTATTTGTTTGCCGCAGTCGATAAATTTTTCCTCGCCATCCCACACTGCCCGAACAATGTTCCGCTTTTTTGAAAATTTAATCAATCCATTTCCATCAGAAGAACTCAAGCAGCCACCGAGTGGTCTTCTGGCTTTTTGTCTTTACTACAGCCGAGGCTCGAAGAAGCACTTGGCAGTTATGTCGCTATTGACAGGATTGATGGCTATTCTCGAGGTCACGCTGTTTGACTTTATGGGTCAATTGGTGGATTGGTTGTCCCTGAAAAATCCCGATACTTTTCTCCAAGAGGAATGGCCCGCTTTGCTCTGGAGAACGTTTATTGTTCTCGTCGCTATTCCCTTGACGGTCCTTTTCCACTCTATTTTTGTTCACCAGGTATTGCTAGGTAATTACCCGATGGCGATACGTTGGAACATGCATCGCTATTTGCTCAATCAGAGCTATGCTTTTTACCAAAACGAATTTGCTGGCCGAGTTGCAACTAAGTTGTTACAGACCGCTTTGGCAGTTCGAGAGTCGGTGATGAAAGTATTGGATGTTTTACTCTTCGTATCTGTCTACTTCGCCGGTATGATTTTTTTAGTGGCTAGCTCCGATTTACGTCTGATCACGCCTTTGCTGGTATGGCTGTTGGGCTACGTCGCCATACTTTGGTATTTTATTCCAAAGCTGCGAGATGTTTCGGCAAAACAGGCCGACGCCCGCGCCGAGATGACGGGACGTATCATCGATAGTTACACCAATATCAGTACGGTTAAACTTTTTTCTCACACCCAACGAGAGTCCACTTACACCAAGCAAGGGATGGATAACTTTCTACAGACGGTCTACCCGCAAATGCGCTTGGTGACTCGACTCGAATTTTTTGTTTGGTTGCTGAATTCTCTATTAATCTTTTCAATTAGTGCACTGTCCATCTATTTGTGGATGAATGGAAAAGTATCTGTTGGTGTTATCGCTATTGTCATTGGGCTGAATCTCAGACTTAACGGCATGTCGTATTGGATTATGTGGGAAGTTTCCGCACTTTTTGAAAATATTGGTACCGTTCAAGATGGAATTAATACGCTCTCTCAGCCGCAACAAATAACCGATAGTGCAACAGCTAAACCACTCAACATAACTCGAGGAAAAATCGTTTTTGACGGGCTTTACTTTAATTACGAGAAAGATAAGGGTCTGTTTGAAAATTTGCATTTGATCATTAAACCTGGCGAAAAAATTGGCCTGATCGGACGTTCGGGGGCCGGTAAATCGACACTGATCAATCTGCTCCTGCGCTTCTACGACCCAGCTAGTGGAAAAATCTGCATCGATGGAATGGATATCAGCCAAGTGCAACAGAAGACTCTGCGCGCCTCTATCGGTGTCGTTGCTCAGGACACCTCGCTCCTACATAGATCCGTCAGCGATAATATTCTGTACGGTCGCCCAGAGGCCACTCGCGATGAAATGATCGAGGCCGCCAAGAAAGCCCACGCCCATGAGTTTATCTTGGATCTGAGCGATCTAAAAAATCGCCAGGGTTACGATGCACATGTTGGCGAACGCGGGGTAAAATTATCGGGCGGTCAGCGTCAGAGAGTTGCCATTGCTCGTGCGTTGCTGAAGAACGCTCCGATCCTAGTGCTGGACGAGGCGACCTCCGCCCTGGATTCAGAAGTAGAAGCGGTAATACAGGAAAATCTTTATGGTTTGATGGAGGGTAAGACGGTCATCGCCATCGCGCACCGCCTATCAACTATAGCCGCTATGGATCGTTTGATAGTACTGGACCAAGGTAAGATCATCGAGGAGGGCAATCACCAGAGCCTTCTGGCGGCTAACGGCGTATACGCGCAGCTCTGGGCGCATCAGTCCGGCGGCTTTTTAGGCCGATAATAAGCCAAATTATTTGACAGCTAGCTAAGCCAGATCAACAGCAAAACGGCATCTGTAAAAAGTCATCTGTAAAAAGTGCCCTGTATGGAACTTTCCCCAGAAAACACCAACTAATAAAACAACTTTAAAGAACCTAACTGATTGTTTTTAATTGAAAATATTAAGAAATTCGTCGAATTTATTGACCGTCAAACGCTGTCTGAATTCGTTTTATCGCCAGCTTAGAGAAGCCCCCATCAAAAATCCTGTCCCCTTTATTTTGGGATATCGAGTAATGTTTTTTCCAAGCCGGTAGCCACGACCAGTAGCAGCCGCTCGCGATTTGAAGTGAGCGAGGATAAGTGTCGACGTGGTATCCAGCTGTGTCAGGATCAGCGTCTTCACGCTGAGCGAATACGATTACCAGCGTACCGCTGGTGTCGTGTTAACAGATTTATAGCTGGCCGAAACGGATTCGACCACGGAACAACCGGTGATCGTCGAAGACCAGTGAATACTGGAAGGATAAAGTTTATTCGTTGGTTGAATTAGCCGGTGCGAGCAGAAAATAACAGTAAGCTAATGCGCTATACTTAATACGTTTTCGCGGATCAGTTCAGAAATTCCGGCAACATAGTGAAGCGCTGCCATTTTCAGCGGTCAAAGTTCGCGTTCAGAGCTGCGATATGGCGATGATCTTTGTAAGAGCAGCTCTCAATAACAATTGTCAGATAAAATTAGTAGCCTGTGAGCGAGAAGCTCACCAGCCGTTAAATTTTTAAAGCTTCCATTACCCGGTGATTTGGCCGGCTAATAATCTATCAATTTAATTAAGATTTTTTACTAAAATCGTCACTGTGTCGCGCTATGCTACGGCTTATTTTGTCGAGAGAAAATAAAGCCCTCTCACCGGGCCAGGAGATAATTAATGATTAACGACCGTAAGACCCTTCAGGGCAGTATTGTGGCATTGGTCACTCCAATGCATGCCGATGGATCCCTGGATCTAGATTCTCTCGACAAGCTTGTAGAATTCCACATCGAACAAGGCTCCAATGCTATTGTCGCTGTCGGTACCACTGGCGAATCAGCAACGCTAACTTCCAAGGAGCATTTGCAGGTAGTAGAGCGAGTAGTGAATTGCTCGTCGGGCCGCATTCCCGTTATTGCTGGCACTGGAGCTAACTCTACTGGCGAGGCACTAGAACTGAGTAGAGCTGCTCAGAACATCGGTGTCGACGCCTGTCTGCTGGTAGTGCCGTACTATAATAAGCCGACTCAGGAGGGACTGTATCGGCACTTCATGACGCTCGCCGACAAGGCGCCCGTCGATCAAATTCTCTACAATGTGCCCGGTCGAACCATCACGGATATCGCTAACGACGTAGTTCTACGCCTAGCTGAACATGATAATGTTGTGGGCATTAAAGATGCCACTGGCGACCTCGATCGCGGCAAGCAATTAATTGATGAGGCTCCCGATGGATTTGCGGTTTATTCCGGTGACGATTTCACTGCCCACGAGCTCATGTTGCTGGGCGCCGAAGGCAATATCTCCGTGACTGCCAACGTGGCGCCCCATAAGATGGCAGATCTATGTCGACTTTCCATGGAGGGAAGACACGCTGAATGCCGGAACTTACAGGAAGAGCTGATGCCGCTCCATCAATCATTGTTTACAGAGAGTAGCCCTATTCCGGTAAAGTGGGCTTTGTATGAGATGCGAAGGATTCCCGAAGGCATCCGTTTGCCATTGACGCCATTATCCGTCGCGCAGCGCACCTCTCTGCGACAGGTCTTGTCCCGCTACTCTCTTATTGCTTGACG
>JBLIHY010000062.1:0-12737 GCA_047634655.1 Cellvibrionaceae bacterium | reverse complement strand
GGATGCTCAGACACACATCACACATCACACATCACACATCACACATCATTGAGTTGAGCGCCGTCAAATCAGGTTTTTTGAGAAAAAATACACCGCTCGCTGAATAATGCCGCTTCTGCAAGTACCTCCGCAAAATCCTGGTAACTTATACCAATCCTAAAATGTATCCCCTACAATGAAGTGGCTGTGCCCGTCAGCAAAACTTAAGAGTTTCTATGGCTTTGATCATCTAGTTACTACAGGTTGGTAGCTGTTATTTTCTATCCTTGGCGAGATACGGGAACGATCGATGCAAATGTAAATAGTGTGTTTATAAAAAACATGGTCTCCTCATGTTATCTGTCTACATCTCTCAAATCACTCCTCAAATGAAAGATTTATTATGAATTCAGAAAAACCGCTCTATATCTCCCATGCCGGCCCCATGTTGCTGGAAACGCCTCTACTGAATAAGGCGAGTGCTTTTTCCAAAGAAGAGCGTGAAAGTTTCAATCTCACGGGACTGCTGCCGGATATTACCGAAAACATCGAAGACCAAACGGCCAGGGTCTACGATCAATTGCAGTCTTTTACCAGTAATATCGACAAGCACGTTTACCTGAGAAATATCCAAGATACTAACGAGACGCTTTACTATCGCCTGGTGGTCGAGAATCTCGAAGAGGTAATGCCGCTTATTTACACGCCTACGGTCGGCCAGGCCTGCCAACAGTTTTCCCGGATTTACCGTCGCCACCGGGGGTTGTTCATCAACTACAACGATCGCGACAACATTGACGCTATTCTCCATAACGCCACTAAGCGAAAGATCAAGGTGGTTGTAGTCACCGACGGTGAGCGAATTCTGGGACTCGGTGACCAGGGGATTGGTGGAATGGGGATACCTATCGGTAAACTGGCGCTGTACTCAGCCTGCGGTGGTATTAGTCCGGCCTATACGCTACCGATTACCCTGGATGTGGGCACTAATAATCAGCAATTGATTGACGATCCAATGTATATGGGTTGGAAACACGAGCGAATCACCGGCAAGGATTACGACGATTTCGTTGAAAATTTTATGTCCACGGTGGCCGAGCGGTGGCCTCTTGCCATGGTTCAGTTCGAAGACTTTGCTGGGCACAATGCTAATCGTATCCTCGAACGCTATCGCGACCACATCTGCTGTTTCAACGATGATATTCAAGGTACGGCGGCCGTTACTGTGGGCACCTTGCTAGCCGCTTGCAGGAGTAAGGGAGAAGCCTTGAAAGATCAAGTTATCACTTTTTGTGGCGCGGGCTCTGCCGGCTGTGGCATTGCCGAGCAGATCGTTGCGGAGATAGTGTCCGAGGGACTTACTGATCGAGAGGCACGCCAGCGAATTTTTATGATCAATAGCCGCGGGTTAATGGTCGGCAGTATGAGTGGCCTCAAGGACTTTCAACTGCGGCTGTGTCAACCGGATGGGCTGTTGAAGGAATGGAAGACAGAGGGCGACACAGCAACCTTGGAGGAGACCGTAGAAAAATCCAAGTCTACAGTGATCATTGGCGTCTCTACCGTGGCAGGCCTGTTCACGCAATCGATCATCGAGCAAATGCAAGCCAACAATTCACGGCCTATCGTACTACCACTCTCCAACCCCACCTCTAAAGTGGAAGCGCAACCTCAAGATATTCTCAAATGGACGAACGGTAAGGCGATTGTCGCCACCGGCAGTCCATTTGATCCAGTGGAGCTTGATGGCAAACGCTATCCCATCAGTCAGTGCAACAATAGCTATATTTTTCCAGGCGTTGGTTTGGCCGTGGTTGCCGGCCGCGCCAGTCGAATTACCGATAATATGCTGATGGTAGCCAGTCATGCGCTGGCGGAGTATGCCGTGGTTCACGACAAAAATTCCGATGGGCTGCTCCCCGATCTCAACGATATTCGACAAGTTAGCCGATACATCGCCAAGCAAGTGTATCGCCAAGCCATTAAGGATGGAGTGGCCTCGGACCGCAGTGATGAAGAGATCGAAGCGGCTATCGCTAAGAATTTTTGGCAGCCTAACTACCGCAGTTACAAGCGTATCTCGTTTTAGATAAGCTACTACAGGAGCAGCGCTATTATATTGCTGTGGTTAGCGTATCTGCGGGCAGGCAGTAAACTTGTAGTCGTCTACAACATCGTCTTCCTCATCCCCAGTGACTAGTTGATAGTTTATGCATCCGCGCTTGTTAAATTCATATTTGTAAACGATTGGATCGCTCATCCAATCGCTTTCATACTGATATAACAAGTCATCTTCCACCCACCATTTCCCGTACGCAACCCAGGTTTCTTCAGGCTCCCCACCCTTTGTAGAGAATCTCTCAAAAGCCGTGAGATAATTGCCATTGGCATATTTTATGTGTAGCCACTTTTTGTAAAAACTATCTTCGTCGTAGGCCTCTCCTTGCCAGTTACCGATTAACGCTTCCTCGGGCGTTTTCAATTCGCCTCGCCTGCCATCCATCGATGTGCACGACGATAGCAGCAAGATATTAATCAATAGTATTTTTTTCATTTCGGTAACTTGGGGTTGCGATGGTCAATTAAATTCCGCCTCGGAAAGAGAACAAACTTTGCAGAGACTTCCTAAACATAAGATAAATAGCGAATAAGTCTTTTAGGTGGGATTTAGATCGGAAAGTTCACGGATAGCAACGCTAAACAAGGCGATATCCACTTCGCTCTGGTTGTTGATTTCCAACATTATTTGCTTCCAGCGGCTTGTCGAGCGTTCATTTTCCAAAAGCCATTGATCTAGCATTTCATCCAGTGTCGCCTTTTCAGCGCTAGGACTCTTGAGTAAATCCTGGGTCAAGCGGCGGTGCTGCCACTCCAGATCGTCCCGCAACGATTCGCGAGCCATTGCCTGCCAGTGGTTCATGAGTGGCATTTTTTGTTCGAGATGCTCACTAAAATCATCCAGCTCTAATCTTTCACCGAGGGCAAAAAAGCAACTGGCGACGGTATTGATGTCTTTGTTGAGTTTATTGCTGGCGGCAATGATTCCAAGAAAATCGTAGAGATACTCACAGGAAGCCAACGTGCTGGCGGTATGCTCGGGAGCGCCGGAGTTGATCAATTCCTCCCTGGCTTGGTGCCAGGCCTCTCTGGACGGCTCCGGCAGCAAATCTGTCAGTTGTTGATGTAATCCGCGAATCGGTTCCTGGTAGTCGGCGACTAACTGGGATACTTGTAGATTTTTGCGATGATTTTTAAGTAACCAGCGGCTTGCCCGACGCACCATTCTGGAGACGGTTAACATCATTTGATATTGCAAATCGCTACTGATCTGGTAATCCAGTGCCTTGAGGTCGGACCAGATGGCATCCATATCAAAGATTTGTTTGGCGGCTATATAGACCTTGGCAATGTCCACATGATTAACGCCCACAGATTGTTGCAAGTCATAAACAAAGGCGATTCCCATATGGTTAAAGATATCGTTGGCGACTTGCGTGGCGATAATTTCTCTCTTCAGAGGGTGCTTGTAGAGCGCGCTGGAGAACTTGCTGACCAATTCGCTGGGGAAGGCTGTCGCCACTAGCACTTGAAGCGATTCATCCGGATCCAGTTCCGTCTCCATTAACGCTTCTTTGAAGTCCGCTTTTACATAGGAAATCAGGATGCTCAGCTCTGGCTGCGTCAGCCCCTGTTTCAAGCTTTTGCGCTCGGCGAACCCTTCATCGTCGGGCAAGAACTCCAATTGCCGATTTAATTTGCCGCTGGATTCCAAATGGGCAATTACACGGCGGTATTCCTCCAACCGTACGCTCGACTCCAAATTTGCCAGAGAGATGGCATTGGTTTGGCGATAATTATTTTGTAATACCAAGTGAGAAACGCTATCGGTCATTTTAAGCAGTTGCAGGTTTCTTTGTTTTAAGGTCAGGTCACCCTCTGCGATTTGTTTATCAAGCAGTATTTTTATATTGACTTCGTGGTCGGAACAATCGACGCCGCCGACATTGTCGATGAAATCGGTAAAAATACTGCCGCCCATCAGAGCGTACTCAATGCGCGCCTGTTGGGTTAATCCCAGGTTGCCGCCTTCCCCCACGACCTTGCAATGCAGTTCGTTTGCATTGATTCTCAAACCATCGTTGGCTTTATCGCCAACATCGATATGCTGCTCATGGCTGGCTTTTACGTAAGTCCCGATGCCGCCATTCCACAACAAATCTACATCCGCCTTCAACAGCAGTGAAATAAGTTCGTTAGGCATTAACTGTTTTTGTTTGATGTTCAGCAGTTTTTGGAGCTCCGGCGACAGGCTTACTGATTTCGCCGATCGACTGAAGACACCGCCACCTTTAGAGATGAGTTGAGTGTCGTAGTCCTGCCAGGAGGAACGTGGCAGATTAAACAGGCGTTGGCGCTCCTCAAAACTTTTCGCGGCATCCGGACAGGGATCGATGAAAATATTTAAATGGTTAAATGCGCCCACTAATCTTATTTGTGGAGAGAGCAGCATCCCGTTACCGAAAACGTCGCCTGACATATCGCCGATGCCGATAACAGAGATAGCTTGCTTTTGGATGTCAATCCCGATCTCGCGAAAATGTCTTTGCACGCTTACCCAAGCGCCACGAGCCGTTATACCCATCTTCTTGTGGTCGTAACCGTTGCTGCCTCCGGAGGCAAAAGCATCTCCCAGCCAGTAGTTGTATTCCTGGGAGATCTCATTGGCGATATCGGAGAAAGTTGCCGTACCCTTGTCGGCGGCGACTACCAGGTATGGATCGTCGCCATCGTAGCGCACTAGGTCTTTGGGCGGCTGTACTTTGCCGGTAATAAGATTATCGGTCAAATCCAGTAAGCCGCGAATAAATGAGCGGTAACAGTCGATACCTTCTTTCCAAAAAGCTTCGCGGTCCTCAGCCGGTGGTAGACGCGTCGCCACAAACCCACCCTTGGCACCCACGGGAACAATCACCGCATTTTTTACCTGTTGTGCCTTCACCAGCCCGAGTATCTCCGTGCGAAAATCCTCTGTGCGATCGGACCAGCGCAGCCCTCCCCGCGCTACACTTCCGCCGCGCAAATGAATTCCTGAAAAGCGCGGCGAATAAACAAAAATTTCATAAGCGGGTCTCGGCAGGGGCATATTACTAATTAACTGTGGATTCAGTTTGATGCTGAGATAGGGCTTGGGGTTGTGTTGATCGTCCGATTGGAAATAATTGGTCCTCAGAGTTGCTGTTATCAGCTCCAGATATCTTCTGACAATGCGATCCTCGCTCAGGCCGGTAACGGCTTCAAACATGGACTGTAGTTGTTCTTTCAATCTTGCCGCTGTTTTGGGCGCACGTTTCTTGAAGGGATTGAAGCGACAATCGAACAAAGCAATCAATTTTCTTGCAATACCGGTGTACTTAATTAGAGCGCTAGCAATGTAGATTTGGCTAAAACCAAGGCTTATCTGCTTCATATAACGCGCGTAGGCGCGCAGCATATTTACCTGTCGCCAGCTCAAGCCCGCTTTCAGAATAAGTTGGTTGAATACGTCGTTATCAGCTTTCTTTGCCCACACGGCTAGGAAGGCGTCGGAGAGTAAATCCCGGTACTGTTCGGGTTTGATTTCACTGGAAGGAAAACTTACTGTGAAGTTATAAATCCAGAAGTCTTCGTTGCCCATGTTGATGTCGTATGGAAACTGTTCAATGATCTCCAAACCAAAATTTTCCAGTACGGGCACCATCTCCGATAGCGATAGTTGCGCACCTTGGTGATAAATTTTTATTTTTAACTCGGTCCCGTGGAAAGACTCTGCCTGATAAAAGCTCAGTGCCAAATTTCCTTTGTCTGATGCAACAATTTTTTGCATTCGCTCTATGTCGACTACGGCGATTCTCGGGCTGTTTTCCTCGATATAACTGGCTGGAAAAGTATTCCGATAACGACGATAGAGACTTGTGCCGATTTCTTCCCCGAAAGTTTCACTGAGCGCAAACTGTAGATCTTCGTTCCAATCGCGCGCGAGTTCGATAATTTTGCGTTCTATAACGGACTCATCCAAAGTTAGAGAGAGAGGGGATTTTAATTTAAACACCAAATAGTAACGCGCCAGTGATGATTCGCTAAACCAGGTACTACTGGTAAAGCTCTCACTATCGATACGTTGTTTTAATAGATTGTAAAACTGTTCCTTTAATCGCGAACTGAGACGATCCCTGGGCACATAAAAAATTACGCTGACAAATTGGCTGCCGAGACTTTCCCGTAAGAAAAACTTAACTTTGTGCCGCTCTTGTAAGTAGAGAACTTCCAGCGAGACCCTCAGTAGATGCTCGATCGATGCCTGAAATAATTCGTCTCTCGGAAAGGTGTTGAGTATGTGACTGAGTTCGGCATAGTTGTAGGTCGCCGGCGTCACCCCGGATTGATCGAGAATGTACTGAATTTTCTTACGGATGATGGGTATGTTGGTTGCGCTATCGACATAAACATTGTGTTTGTACAGACCCATAAACCGATAGCCGCCAACATTCTCGCCCTGCGCATTAAATTTTTTGATAACAATGTAATCAGAGTAGGCCGAGCGGTGAACCGATGACAGGTGGCCAGACTTGGAAAAGATAACGGGGACAGTGGAGTAGGAAACCTCTTGTTGATTCGCAGACATCGTATCCGCTGCTTCGGGTTCGGGCTGTCCGTGTACTCGAAATAAACCGAGAGCAGTACTTTCGATAGGTTTTATTCCCTGAGTACTGATCAGATATTCATCATAAGCCAGAAAGGTAAAGTGGTCTTCTCGCAACCAATTAAGAAAAATACGGCTTTCCTTTATTTCTTCTTTAATCGAGTCGGGGGCGTTTTCAAGAGATTGAGAGACTTCATTAATTAAAGCGGACATTGCTGGATAATCGGTCGCGACGACTTCCACATCGCGCAAGACGCAATCCAGCGCTTGTTTAATTTCTTGAATATCACCAGATCGCGAATGGCGATCAATCTCGAGATATAACAATAATTCATCTTTTTTATTTTGTTGACGTTTGGTTTTATCTTGTCCCTCAATGCTTTTTAGAGTGCCGTCTTGATTTCGCTCGATGGTCAGATAAACGTGAAAAATAGAGTGAATTTTGATTTGATTCTGATTCAGCGTATTGCGAATGGAATCGATCAAATAGCGGATGCCGACATGGTGCAGGATAATAACCGTGTGTTGGCTTTGCCAGTTGTGTTCTTCTGCACTGGGGTTGAAAACCTGTACCTCGTTGAGCGGTTTTGAGTAAATGGTCCGATAAAGCGTAGCGATCAGGCCTCGAAAATCATCGTTGCCATAGCCACGTAGATCATTCCGGTCAATATGTTTAAAAAGATTTTGAGCCATCGCGGAAAGGAATTTTTTTTGCCTGCTTGGCAAATCTTGCTGAACAGCGTCGATGGTTTCGTCGATTAGTGTTCGAACACTTAATATCCCGGCATTCATTGTGGCCTCTAGTATTCTAATCAGATAAGTAAGGGGGACGGGTCATTTTATGATCGCCGTGGCGTGTTGTCTCGTGTGGTTATGACGCTTTAGTTTGCCTTGAAGCCTGGGCTCAGACATGGTTTTGGCTGAAGATTTTTTTGCAATGAGAGCTTTTCACCGACAGAATTGTTGTTATTAAATCGTGCTATCACATCTATTCATCCTCATAGCAGATGTCTTTTCCAGTAAACTCTTCGGATCTTATTTGATTGATAGCAGCTTACGTAGCGAGATGAGGACTTTTGTAACGGCGAGAATGGTTAAACGAACGGAATCTCAATGCCTTATTGGGACGGTGAGGCATATAATACACAATATCCACTGATCTGATAATGATACTTTCCGCGGATAATTTACAAATAAAGATCTCGTGCTCCTTAATGGTTCTATTTTTGTTGGTAACATCGATTGTATGTGTCTTAATCCATCCACCAATTAATTTTCGGTCGAAAAAAATTCGATTTTAGTTTTTTTCCTTTTTTCAATCACTTAACGTAATAGAATCGGGGTTTGTTAACTAACTCGAAACTGAGGCTCTATCCTTAATATTGAAGAAGTTAACCATCATCGAAATTAATAAAGCCCGATAGGTTCACGCTAGTAACCCCTATAAAGTCCTCGAACTTTCCGTTATTCATGCTTAAAGATAATTTTGGTCGTACCATTAACTACTTGCGAATTTCGGTGACTGATCGCTGCGATTTTCGCTGCGTTTATTGCATGGCCGAAAACATGAAGTTTCACCCGAAGCAGCAGCTATTAACCCTAGAGGAAATAGCGCAAATCGCAGAGGTCTTCGCGACTCTCGGTGTCACAAAAATCCGCGTTACCGGCGGCGAGCCTCTGGTCCGACGCAATGTCCTACAGCTCTTCGACTACCTCAGTAAGTTGTCTGGTCTCGAAGAATTAACGTTGACTACCAATGGCTCGCGTCTCGCGTCCTGCGCAGCCACTTTGGCAGAGTGCGGCGTCAAACGAGTTAATGTTAGTCTAGACAGCCTAAAGTCCCAACGGTTCAAGGCATTAACCCGAACCGGTGATTTGGATCGGGTCCTGGAAGGAATTTATGCGGCTATCTCAGCCGGGCTCAGAGTAAAATTAAACAGTATCATTCTCAAAAATCGCAATATCGATGAGGTGTTGGACCTGGTCGATTTTGCCCTGGCAAAACAACTGGACATTTGTTTCATCGAAGAAATGCCGCTGGGCAATATCGAGGAACATCGACGAGCGGAAGAGTTTGTTAGTAGCCAGGGTCTTCGAGATATCATCAAGAGCAAATACACCTTACTCCCGGATGGTGCGCCGCGCGCCGACGCCGGCCCCTCTAGATATTGGCAAGTCGCGGGTTTTGACAACCGCGTTGGTTTTATTTCACCCCATAGCGATAATTTTTGCGCCAGTTGTAACCGTGTTCGCCTGACCGCAACGGGCAATCTGCTGCTTTGCCTGGGTAACGAGCATTCGGTAAATCTGAAAAATATTGTCCGCGAGTACCCCAACGACAAGGAACGACTTCAGAAAGCTATCGTGGACAGCCTGGGCCTCAAGCCGGAAAAGCATCATTTTCAATTGGATGGCTCAGTGGAAATTCTGCGCTTCATGAATGCAACTGGAGGATAATTGTCCACTGCGGTCAGCGCCTTTCTAGGCATCTGATGATTGGTTTTTCTTAGATTTTTCAGGAAATCAACTAAATCGCTGTCAAGCCAGTAGATAAATCTTTCGACAACACGCAAAGGGCCGAGAATATCGGCCCTTTGCGTGTTGTAGTGTTGTGAAATGGCACATCGGTGAAACGATTAGCTGTCCTGGTCGCTGGATTGACCCAGCAGCTTACGGGAAGTGATCTCGATTTTTCTCGGTCTCATAGCTTCGGGTATTTCTCTAATCAAGTCGACGTGCGCGTGGTCTGCCAGTTGGAACCGTCTCTCGGCGATGCCTTGGAAGAGGGGCTCTTTCCCTCGGACTCTTCTGGTTTTTTACCAGAAACAGTAAGCAGGTTCTGTTCGACTTTGAGATCCAGCTCTTTTTCCGCGAAACCAGCCACAACTATGGTAATGCCATAGGTGTCATCGCCTGTCAGCTCGATGTTGTAGGGTGGTTAAGCTGAGCCGCTTGTCATCAGTTTCAGTCTGATTGAATGAGTCCAGAAAATTAGCGATTCGGTCAAAGCCTATGGCAGAAAGGTAAAGTGGTAAAAAGTCGAAGGTACGCGTGATAACTATGTAAGCAATAGGTGATGATTTGTCGCCACGAGGTCCGGCTAGTCTTGCCCCTCATTTGAACGGGCACCTAGATAACCTGGAATCAAATAATGCATTTTCAAGCTTATGTGAAAGCCATTATTTTTAGATTTTTTTATAGCTAAAAATAGTGATTTTAAGATCTATAAGTTATTAAAACTTTCTTTCTCCATCGATTGATCTGAGTCTGTAGACTCGATTCTACATATGTTCTGGACTGATCCGTCAGGGAGTAATCTGCACAGAAAATAAGCGATAGACAGTTTTTTTGTCACTTTCCATCGACGTAAATGCTTGAAATGTTTTTGTAATAGTAGGATATTCATCGAATGGACTACATAAATAGAAAAGTCTTAGCTCGTTTGTTTTCGATCAGTCTCCAGGCAGAACGCCACGGTTCATGTCACCAGTTTCAGCTGTATTCCCAATTCTCCCAACTTCTATCTCAGGCACTTGAGTCCTCTTCTATCGAGGATTCAGAGGCGTTGTGCCGTGTCTCGAGAATCAATTTTTTTGTAATGCCATTTCTAAAACTTTTAAGATGGAGTTAACTCTATGACAATACTTAACCAGATTACCTACCGCGATATGGATCCATCTGAAGCCCTAAGTGCCGCTGTCGAGAAACGTCTCAATAAACTGGAGCGCTTCTGCAGCGATATTAAATCCATTCGTGTCGTTCTGGAGTCACCTCACAATCACAAAAATAAAGGCAAGGAGTTTCGCATAACACTAGAAATTGATCTGAAGGGTGATTCCGTTGCCGTTAGTCAGGATCACCTATCTATGTACGCGGCGATTAGGGATGCCTTCAATGTTGCCGAGCGCAAGCTGAAATCCCACACCGAAAAACAGCGGGACCACCGCAGTCAGCGGCCACCTCTCGACGAACTGGTCGATACCTTGGTTGGCTAAATAAATATATTTCACTTGGGGGTGACTTCTGTCGCTTCTCGTTTTTTTACGACGAAATCGCGTTCCAACTCTAGCCAATGGCGGGTTCAAAGCAGCTGCCGGTGCCGATAACTTCACCACTGGATGGAAGATCAACAATATCACCTCGAAAATTAACGGCACATCTGCGTTAATCATTTGTCTATGCCTACTTTGGGCAAAGTCGTCGCGGTAAATCCTTTGTCATTATCAGCGCTCACCAGCGAATTTTAATCGTACCTTTACGCTGGAATGCCTTTGCTTGGTTTCCAATATTCGGTCAGTTATAGTCGAGATAATTCTTTTCAAGGATGAAATATGTGGGCCTGTCTTGCTCTGGCGCTGGGTGTTTTCAGCGTCGCTTACTTTCCCTGGTTGCCCGATCAGTGGCTTCTTTTGCTTTTCCTGGCACTTCTTTCTTGGTTCCTCTACAGGCGCTATTGGCGTCTAGCTTTAGGCCTTATCGGTGTGCTCTACGGCACGACATATGGCTATTGGTTGCTGGATAAACAACTGCCAGTTTCACTGAATGCCGAGAGGTTCCTGGTGACGGGTCGAGTCGAGGGTTTGCCAGCGGCAACAGCCAGAGCACAACGTTTTTATCTGCGCATTCATCACATTCAGAGAGCTGATGAGACCAGTGCCGATCGAAGCGCCGTCGCTCCAGAGCTAAGTGCTATGCAGGGTGAGTTGATCTCCTTGAATTGGTACTGGCGCTACGGTGGGAACTCCTCTGATATCACCGAAGCCTCGACCGTTGCGAGCGGAGATTTGTGGCAGTTAGAAGTCAAGTTGCGTCGCCCTCGAGGGTTCGTGAATCCAGCAGGGTTTGATTACCAGCATTATTTGCTGCAGCAAAAAATCATGGCAACGGGCTATGTTCGGACCAGTGCGTATAACCACTCTCTCGGTCGGCAGTGCACTCTGTGGCAAAGCGATTGCTGGCGGCAAGGGTTGAGAGATTTTTTTGTCGGGCACTCAACTGTTGTGGAAGATGGCCGCACGCCACCTCGATATTTGGGGCCTTTATTGGGTTTGTTAATCGGCGATCGCGAACAGATGACCAGCGAACAATGGCAGTTGCTGAGGCATACGGGAACGATTCACTTGCTGGCGATTTCGGGTCTTCACATTGGGTTAGCGGCTTTTCTGGGTTTTATGGTGGGCCAACTCTGTTGCCGCACTTTGCAACTATTGCTCGCTCGGTGTCAGTGCGTCTGGTTAGTCGTCTGGTTACCTTCATTTTTTTCTATTGGGTGTGCGTGGACATATGGGCTCCTGGCAGGGTTAAGCTTGCCGACCCAACGGGCGCTGGTGATGGTTATCACCTTCAACTTATTTCTGTTACTTAAGCGGCGTACCAGCCCTTGGTTTTTGCTAAGTTTTGCACTGGCATGCACCGCACTTCTGGACCCTTTGTCAGTGCGCTCACAGAGTTTTTGGCTATCGTACACGGCCGTGGCCATCTTAATGTATGTCTTTATCGGTCGGCAGACTGCGGCAAACGCTTCTACAATAAGTAAAATTCTCCTGCGATCGCGGAGTTTGCTCAAAGCTCAGTGCGCTATTGCGGTTGGCCTGCTGCTGCCGGGATTGTTATTAGTACAAGCTGTCAGTACGTCATCGCCCATCGCTAATTTGCTGGCGGTGCCGTTGGTCTCCATCAGCACCGTACCGCTGCTGTTGTTATCATTGGTTTCGTCCACTTTTTCTGAAAGCTTATCGCTCCAGCTATTTTTCTTGGCAGATAAGAGCTTGCAATTACTGTTTGCATGTCTGCAGATTATCGACCAGTTACCCCTCAAGTTCTGGAGATTCGACCGTGGCGAAATCGGCGTGCCCGCTTTAATGCTCGCCTTTGTTAGCATAGTTTGGCTGCTCTCGCCCAGAGGGCTGCTGCCCTATCGCTGGCTGGGCCTGGCGGGCTTGCTTCCTCTGTTTTTTCCACCCATAGAGCGGCCGCCTCTAAGAGTCACTTTTCTAGAGGTGGGCCAGGGGACTTCGGTCGTGGTGGAAACAGCCAATCACCGAATGGTCTACGATGTTGGTAAACATTTCAGCGAGCG
>JBLIHY010000061.1:0-12971 GCA_047634655.1 Cellvibrionaceae bacterium | reverse complement strand
TTCACCGTCTTTATAATCGAACACGTATTTGTGCGTCATGGCCACCTGTAGCAAGTAGCCTGCCGTGGTGTGCAGCACGCCTTTGGGCTTACCGGTAGATCCCGAGGTGTAGAGAATAAATAGAGGATCTTCCGCTGCCATGGACTCCGGGAGACAATCGGGCGAGGCGGCTTCGATAGCTTGGTGATACCAGACATCGATATCATCATTCCAGGAAATATTACCGGCGGTGCGCTTTACCACTAGGCAGGTATGAACCTCGGGGCATTGGCTGAGGGCCTGATCAGCATTGGCCTTCAGGGGAACTTTTCTTCCGCCTCTGACACCTTCATCGGCCGTTATCACGACCTGACAATTGGAATCGAGAATACGATCGCGCAAGGCATCCGGAGAAAACCCGCCAAAAACCACTGAGTGAGTCGCGCCAATGCGCGCGCAGGCCAGCATCGCATAGGCCGCTTCAGGAATCATCGGCATGTAGATACAAACCCGGTCGCCTTTTTTAACGTTTCGCGCTTTCAGTGCATTGGCTAAGCGACAGACCGCCTGATGTAATTCGCGATAGCTAATAGACTTTGACGCCGCCGGATCATCGCCTTCCCAGATAATGGCCGTTTGCTCGCCGCGCTCCGCCAGATGTCTGTCGATACAATTTTCTGTGACATTTAAGCGTCCGCCTTCAAACCAGGAAACCAGGCCTTTACTAAAGTCATCGTCGCAGACGCGATCAAAGGGTTTTTGCCAGCTAAGAAAATTACGCGCTTGTTCTGACCAGAAACCGTCTGGGTCATCGACCGAGCGTTGGTACATAGCTTCATAAGTTGCCCGATCAATATGGGCGTTTTCGGCAAGTTCCTTGGAAACGCGGTATAGCGTTGTATTTGACATAGAGAATTCCTGTTACTCAAATTGCTTATTATTAACCCGACAAAATGAGAGGCTTCCGCGCCGCTCATCCCGCTGATAATCCATCACTACCCGAATATAATTCCAGCAGCTTTTTAGGCTTCCAGCCAATTTATGCTTTGAGCCAAAAGCGATAAATCCCGCGATACATTTGGCTGCCGTACGCTCTATCCTCGTGGAAGCTTCATTTCACAAGTTTCAGGGAAACATTATCAATGAGTCGCGCTTGTTGCGTGAACATCGCCCCTAATACCGTCAACTCGCAATCATCGACACCGGCGCGTTTCAGAGAGTGACTACAGCAAACCTCCAGGTAATCGGGGTGAAAGCCAGCCGACTCAAGCTGTTGTTTGCCTTCATCTTCCAATAATTGATAGTCGCGATGACCCTCTTGAATCTTCTCAACCAACCAGTTCAGGATTTTATTGAGTTGGTTGGCTCTGGGGCGCTCACTCACGGTAATAAAGCCGTTGCGAGAACTCATGGCCAAACCATCCGCCTCTCTTACGATGTCACCCGCGATAATTTCTACAGGCATACACAAGTCTTCCACCATTCGCCGGATTACGGCAATCTGTTGAAAATCCTTTAAACCAAAGATGGCTTTATCCGGCTGTATGATGTTTAAGAGTTTGCTGACGACCGTGGTAACCCCTTCAAAGTGGCCGTCGCGACTGGCGCCACACAAGCGTTCGGTCATAGCGGGAACCGTCACCCGAGTTTGTTCCGCCATCCCATTGGGATAGATTTCGCAATCCTCAGGGAAAAATAAAATATCGCAGCCCGTGCGCTTTAATTTTTGGCAATCCGCTTCGAAAGTGCGGGGATATTGATCCCAGTCTTCGTTCAAACCGAATTGCAGGGGATTGACAAAGATACTGACTATCGTCAGATCTGCAAGCATCTTGGCCTGCTCAAGCAAAGCTAAATGGCCACTGTGCAAATTGCCCATCGTTGGAACAAAAGCAATACTCCTGCCCTGTGTTCGGTTGCGGTTCAAGATTTCGCGCAAAGGCTGAATATGACGATAAAGTTGCATGTTGTGAATTTATGAAGTGAGTATCTTAGAATTAGAAAATAATCATACATTGACCACATAATGGGCTCAAGAGTTGCCTTTGCTCATTAATTTACTTCCCGTCCAACGGAAATAAGCGAGGGTGGCGACCTGGGCTGACACCAATAACCGAAGGCTCTACGTGGACCTTACCTCACCAAAGGGCCTCTATCGAGGTAAACCAAAGAATGGGGCTTTTGGAAGCCGTGGATATCCTGTGCGACTAATCCATCCAGCAGATAGCTGTCGGATTGGTGACCGTAAGCGTCCGCGAGTGATGAGCAACGAGCAGCTAAAGCGGTAGAATACTGTGTTTTCGGTTAATACCTGTATAATCTCGATCCACAGATTAACGCAGAAATTTTATGGCGAAGAGGCTTAATAAATGTTGAATGACGCGACGGTCAAGGATTACATGCACACGCTGTGTAGAGATGCGCGTTCGGCGTCCCGAATAATGGCGACCGCCAGTACCAACATCAAAAATACTGCTCTGCTGTTTATGGCTGAAGCTCTGGATCAATCTCGACCGGCATTGTTACTCGCCAATGAAAAAGATATGTCACAGGGCGAGCGCGATAAGCTCGGCGACGCCCTGCTGGATCGTCTCAGTTTGGATGATCAAGGCATCGATCAGATGATTGAGGGGCTGCGCCAGGTCGCTACCCTGCCCGACCCCTGCGGTGAGATCAGCGATCTCAACTATCGACCCAGTGGCATCCAAGTGGGCAAAATGCGGGTGCCATTAGGAGTGATTGGCATTATTTACGAGTCTCGCCCCAACGTCACCGTCGACGCCGCCAGCCTGTGTTTGAAATCGGGTAATGCTGCAATTTTGCGTGGCGGGAAAGAGGCCATTCACTCCAACCAAGCGATTGCACAAGGCATCACAACAGGTTTAACAAGAGCTGGCTTGCCTGACACCGCAGTACAGGTGGTAAAAACGACCGATCGGGAAGCCGTCGGCGAATTAATCACCATGGAAGACTATGTAGATGTCATTGTTCCTCGTGGCGGCAAGGGCTTGATCGAGCGAATTAGCCGAGATGCCACCATTTCCGTCATCAAGCATCTGGATGGCATCTGTCACGTCTACATTGACGATAAAGCCGACTTGGATAAAGCCATCGCGATCGCAATCAATGCAAAAACTCATCGCTACGGAGTATGCAACGCCATGGAAACCTTGTTAGTGGCAGATAAAATTGCCGCTGACGTGCTACCGCCACTGGTGAATGCTTACCGAGAAAAAGCCGTCGAACTGCGCGGTTGCGAGCGTACCCGAGCACTTGTCGACGTGGGAGCAGCGACAGAGGCAGACTGGTCGACAGAGTATCTCGCGCCCATTCTTTCTATTCGCACAGTCGATGACATGAGTGCGGCTATTGAGCACATTAACCGGTACGGCTCCAACCATACGGAATCAATCGTCACTCAGGATATAAGCCGCGCCCGCAGATTTCTAATGGAAGTCGATTCCAGCTCTGTTATCGTCAATGCCTCTACGCGTTTTGCCGACGGCTTTGAATACGGTCTCGGCGCAGAAATTGGCATCTCTACCGATAAGATTCACGCGCGGGGGCCAGTTGGTCTCGAAGGGCTAACTTCGCAAAAATGGGTCGTATTTGGCGATGGTCATATTCGCTCTTGAATCGGCTTTTTTCTATTTCCTGGTCGCAATACCGACCTCACTGCGCTAGCTCAGCCATCGGGGAATACCGGTGAAGACTTTAGGTGTTTTTGGCGGAACCTTTGACCCAGTGCATCTGGGACATATGAAAATGATTGTGGAAGCTCAGCGAATTTTAGCGTTAGACGAGCTCCGGGTTATTCCATGTCACTCGCCTCCTCACCGCGAGCAGCCTCGACTGAACAGTCAACAGCGGCTTGAACTGATGCAAGTGGCGGTGAATCATCTCGACGGTGTCGTCGTCGACGACCGTGAATTGCGTCGTCGCGGTCCTTCTTACACGGTAGATACCCTGCGCGAACTGCGAGCCGAGGAAGGCGATGAAATCAGTGTGATCTTGTTTATAGGGTCAGATGCCTACGCCAATCTAATGCACTGGCATCAGTGGCGAGAATTACCCGTTCTGGCCAATATTGGAATATTTTCACGGCCTCAATACCCCCTGCCTGAAAGCGGTATCCTCGCAGAATGGCTAAAAAATTCACGCGTCGAACAGTTGAAGGAACAGCCTGCTGGCGCCGTGGTTGCTTTGAGGCAGATGCAAATGGAGCTCTCTTCGACAGAAATACGCCGCCAATTGGCATCCGGGCATTTGACGGAAGATTTGACGCCAGCCGTGCGCGAACTTATTAAACAAAGGCACTACTACAACTATAGAGAACCGACAGCCACATGAACCAAGAATTGAATGATCTGATCAATCGAGCTCTCGATGATTTAAAGGTACAGGATCCATTGACTTTGGATGTCTCGCCCGTAAGCGATGTAACCGATACCTTGATTATCGCCAGCGGCAGCTCCAATCGCCACGTCAAGTCTCTGGCGGGGAATGTCGTAAAGACCACAAAAGCACTGGGTATTGTACCTATTGGTATCGAGGGAATGGACACTGGAGATTGGGTTCTGGTGGATTACGGCGATACAGTGATTCACGTCATGTTGCCGCAAACCCGCTTGTTTTACGATCTCGAAAAACTCTGGATGTCTGTAGAGACAGGAAGCAAAATTCGGTAATGCATTTGCGCGTTTTAGCTGTTGGTAACCGAATGCCCTCGTGGGTACAGCAGGGGATCTTGGATTACCAAAAACGCTTTCCCAGAGAATGGGGGTTTCAGTGGGTAGAACTGCCGCTGGGCATGCGAACTAAATCCGGCAATCCAGCAAAAGCTATTGAGTCAGAGAGCAAGGCAATGCTCGCCGCTATTCAAGAGCGGGAATATGTTATCGCGCTCGATATTAACGGAAAATCCTGGAGCACGGCCAGTCTGTCACAGAAAATGCAACAGTGGCAAACGCAGGGGCTTAACGTATGCTTGCTTATTGGTGGCCCCGACGGCCTAAGTACCCGTTGCCTGCAAAGAGCGAATCTGTGCTGGTCGCTGTCGGCATTGACTCTGCCACATCCCGTTGTCAGAGTTGTGCTGTCGGAACAACTGTATCGGAGCTGGACTATACTCAATCACCACCCCTACCATAGATAATCAATGGCCGTTCGCCAGCGGCGATTTATAGCCCTCAATTTCTAAACTGAGCACTTTTATAAAATATCATTAGAGAAAATCCACAGAATATTTGCGTTATTCTGTGGCCATGAAATACCGCCGAAGAGATAGTATTAGTGGCTACGATAATATGATTTTTATTGGTTATTGACCTGACCGTGAAATAGTCCAGGGATTAACAACGAAAAACCTACTTTAGAGCAATGGTCTATCGAAATTCAAGCAACAAACTTCACAAATTCAGATTAGCTTATGAAGGGACACCAGCACTTTAAAGACCACCACAATGAGACGCGCATATTCAGTTATCGAGTATCGATCACGGGCGCGGTAATCTGTCTTCTGGCGATGGGACTGCTGTGGCGCTATTACAGCTTGCAGGTATTGAACCACGAGGATTATGCAACTCAATCCGATAATAATCGCGTTCTAGTGCAGACAATCAGTCCACAGCGAGGTTTAATTTACGACCGCAATGGTAAGTTATTAGCCAACAATCGCCCCAGCTACATTCTCTCCCTGATCCCAGAAAACATCGATGACCTCGATAGCACTATTGAGCAATTAAGGACGCTCATCACCATTGCCGAAAGTCATCTGGAAGACTTTCGGAAAACTCTGAATGGAAATCGTCGACCCTTCCAGCCGATGCCACTCCGCTATCGAATGACCGAGGAAGAAATTGCTCGCGTGGCAGTTAATGAATACCATTTGCAAGGCGTCGAAATAGAAGCACACCTGGTTAGGGAATACCCCACCGAAGCATTATTTGCACACAGTGTAGGCTACGTGGGAAAGATCAATGAGCGCGAGTGGAACCAGTTTACCGAGGAAGAAGTACAACGTTACCGAGGTATGCATACCATCGGCAAAGTCGGACTGGAGAAATATTACGAAGATAAGCTTTTCGGAAAACTTGGATATCGTTACGTCGAGATCAATGCTCGCATGCGGGTACTTAGAACACTCGAAAAGCAAAATCCCGTACCCGGTAAAAACTTACAGCTCCATCTCGATAGCCGCTTACAGGAGGCCGCACTAACGGCTATGAATGGCCGGCGGGGTGCCGTGGTCGCGCTCGACGTAAAAACTGGGGGAATTCTGGCAATCCTCAGTTCGCCCAGCTATGACCCCAACCTTTTTGTAACGGGCATTAGTCACCATGATTACGATGCTCTAACAAGCAGCAAAGACGTCCCGCTTTTTGATCGCAGTATTCAGGGGGGATATCCGCCAGCTTCGACGATAAAGCCGATGTTGGCGCTGGCGGGGCTAACGGAACAAATCATTAGCCGCAGTCATAAAATTTACGATCCCGGTTACTACAAACTGGAGAATGACGATCGTCTTTACCGCGATTGGAAACGCGAAGGTCACGGCATTGTCGATATCCACAAAGCTATCGTGCAGTCCTCCGACACCTTTTTTTACGACCTGGCTTATCGGCTGGGCATTGATCGCATTTACCAATACGGCAGTCTCTTTGGTCTCGGTCAAAAAACCGGTGTGGACTTACCGAATGAACGTAGTGGACTCTGGCCCTCGCGTGAATGGAAGAGAACTACGCGCAAGTTACCCTGGTTCCCTGGCGACACACTCAACGTAGGTATTGGCCAGGGAAGTGCTTTGGCAAGCCCCCTTCAGCTAGCGGTAATGATTAGCACTATTGCCAATCGCGGCAAGTATCTGCAACCGCGCATGGTCCGAACCATCGGCGATGAGCTTGTGAAATCGCCAGCAACCAATACTATCGAATCCAGCGACAGTTATTGGGATTACATTTTCAAGGCCATGTATGACGTTATGCATGCAAGTAATGGTACGGGGAGAGGTAGTGGCTATGGATCCCCTTACTCGATGGCTGGAAAGACAGGTACTGCCCAGGTAGTGAGCATCAAGCAAGGGGAAAGGTACGACTCTAAAGCTTTGCAGGAGCGCCACCGGGACCACGGTTTATTCGTGGGTTTCGCGCCTTTCGATGACCCGCAGATCGCCGTTGCCATTATCGTCGAGAATGGCGAATCAGGCTCTCGGTCGGCGGCACCAATAGCGCGCAAGCTCTTCGATACTTATTTGCTGGATAATTATCTAAGCGCCAAAGGCAAAGGCAATTGAGGATAAAAAAATGTCATCGGCTAAACAGGATTTTATCAGACGCATGCCAGAAGCCGGATACGATCTGCGCCGACGCCGCAGTATCTGGCAAGCCATTCACATCGACCCCTGGTTATTACTTTTCCTTTCAATAATTATCTTCGGTGGCTTAACCATTCTGTACAGTGCCAGTGAAGCCGATACCGGCATGTTGAAGCGGCAGATCGCTTATCTTTCGATTGCTTTCTTGGCGATGCTCGCGGTTGCTCAAGTCAACTTGGATTATCTGATGCGCTGGTCCCTATTATTCTATATAGGCGGCTTGTTGCTATTAGTTGCGGTAATGCTTTTTGGCGTGGGGGCCAAGGGCGCACAACGGTGGTTGAGTCTAGGCGCTTTCCGCTTTCAACCCTCGGAAATTATGAAACTAGCCATGCCCATCGCCATTGCCGCTTACCTGTCATCCGGCTCGCTACCACCGAATTTCAAAAGCGTAATCTGGTCTCTGGTGTTAATTGCCTTGCCCACCATATTAATCATCCGTCAGCCAGACTTGGGAACCTCTATTTTAGTGACCACTTCTGGTTTGATTGTGCTTTTTTACGCCGGTATTCGCTGGTCCTATCTCGTTACCGCTTTAGTTCTACTGTCGGCGAGCATTTGGCCCATGTGGCACTACGTACTGCACGACTACCAACGCCAGCGTGTGATTACCCTTTTCAACCCAGAGGTTGATAAACTCGGCTCTGGTTGGAATATTATTCAATCGAAGACAGCAATTGGATCCGGCGGTTTTTACGGTAAAGGATGGCTGCAGGGTACGCAATCTCATCTCGATTTTTTGCCGGAAAGTCACACGGATTTTATCATCGCGGTGTTGGCCGAAGAATTTGGCTTTGCCGGGTTTTTAGCTTTACTGAGCCTGTACTTATTGGTTATTTTTCGTGGGCTCAGTATTGCCGTACGCGCTCAGGATAGCTTTAGACGTTTACTAGCTGGCAGCATCACCCTAACTTTTTTTGTTTATATTTTTGTAAATTTAAGTATGGTATCGGGACTGTTACCGGTAGTTGGGGTGCCATTGCCTTTAGTCAGCCTGGGGGGAACATCGTTGGTGACTTTGATGATAGGCTTTGGTCTGCTAATGGCCATTAGCACCGAGCCCAGAAAACTTTCTATCACTCGTTAAATCGCCGGAACCGGTGGAGAGATGAAAAAAATTTCACAGGTGCGCTTGTGAATGAAACCAAGCGTTTGACTTGGGCAGAAAATCGCAGTCTTCGAGTTAGCCCGACAAGGCGACCTCGCAAGGCTTAAACACCAGAGCCATCTGATTTTATAGGGCGACAATGAAATCCCAAAAAAAACTATTTTATTGTCGGTTTAACAGCAGGAAACTTTTGGAGAACTCAAAACCTTGTTCGAGCATCTAATAATTATCCGTGTAATACACTTCGTGACGGGTCTTTTACTACTGGTAGCCGCGCTTCCGGCTCTGGCAAACACTTATACGGATCACGATCGCGCAAAGGTATTCATCGAGGAAATGGCAACGAAGCACCAGTTTGCCCGGGAGCAATTACAAGACTGGTTCTCCAATGCTCAAAAAAAGCAAACTATCCTGGACGCCATTTCCCGACCGGCCGAAAAGACTAAGACGTGGGCGGAATACCGGCGTATTTTTCTGAATCCAAGGCGCATAGAAAGAGGCATAAAGTTCTGGGAACAGAATCAAATTGTTCTCGAACGGGCCGAAAAAGAGTTTGGTGTACCCGCTGAAATTATTGTGGCTATTATTGGTGTCGAAACATCGTACGGCCGCAATAAAGGGAACTTTCGAGTCATTGACGCGCTTAGCACACTGGCTTTTGACTACCCTCCTCGTAGCAATTTTTTTTACGGGGAACTGGAGGAATTTCTACTTTTAACTCGCGAGCAGAACCAAAATCCGTTAAATATCAAAGGGTCGTACGCTGGTGCCATGGGCTATGGTCAGTTTATTCCGTCCAGCTATCGCGCTTATGCCATTGATTATAATCAAGATGGTTTTGCCGACATTTGGGATAATCTCGAGGATGCTGTAGGTAGCGTCGCTAATTACTTCAGACGGCACGGATGGAGAGCTGAGGAAATGATTGCTGTGCGTTCCCGCGTTGATAACAATTACGACGAGAAGATTGTCAACCAATCCTTGAAGCCCTCGGTTAGCGTAACGGATCTGAAATTTGGCGGTTTTGAGCCGACTATTAAAATTCCCGGCGAAGAAAAAGTGAGTGTGATGAAACTGCAAGGTGACTGGGGCGACGAGTTCTGGATAGGACTTCATAATTTTTATGTAATCACCCGTTACAATCACAGTCGCTTATACGCCATGGCGGTCTGGCAACTAAGTCAAGCGATCCTCCAGGCGCGCGCGTCTTAAATGATATTTTGGTAAATAATGTGGACACTGCTTTTTCTCTCCTAGGCAAGTGCAAAGCAATAGCGGCTTGCTCAGTACAATGCGCTTCGGTTGGGAGCTTTCGGCGGTTTTGCCTGCTGTTACTCACCACCTGGCTCAGTGCCTGTTCGATTATCAGTCGAGAAACCACGGATGGCCCGCCCAGAGTTACTGTAGATGTTTCTCATGTTGCCAATGCGCAACCACAACCGGTGGTCAGGACCCGCGCTGGCAATGCTAAGCAGTACCGTGTTTTTGGAAAAACCTATAAGGTACTCGCCGACAGCCAAGGCTATCGAGCACACGGAATAGCCTCCTGGTACGGGACAAAATTTCATGGCCAGCGCACCGCAAATGGTGAGATTTACAACATGTATGCTATGACCGCGGCACATAAGACACTGCCCATCCCCAGTTACGTTCGAATAACACACCTGGGCAACGGCCGATCCATAATAGTGCGCATCAATGATCGCGGCCCGTTTGTCGATGACCGACTTATCGATCTCAGCTACGTAGCCGCCAAGAAATTAGACATCACTCAACATGGCACCGCCCGGGTTGAGATTGAAGATGTGACACCGAGCTCTCGGCAACTTGTCGCTGGGGCGGGTTCTGGTTCACCGGTTACAGCAAGGTCTCCTGTACCCGTGGAGGGAATGGCAGCTAGTGCTACCGACCAGGAAAATGACGGAGAAGAAAAACCGAATGATATAAGCCTGTATTTGCAACTGGGGGCCTTTGAGGAGCGCTCGACAGCAGTTGGTTTACAATTTGAAGTGATGGACTTGCTGGCCGTCCCAGTCAATATTTTTATAGGGGATGATCGTCTACACCGGGTAAAGCTGGGTCCGGGGGGCGACGAGAGCGAGCTTACATCGTGGCAGAAAATACTGCGGGCCAACGGTATCAGCTCGGGTTTTATCGTTCGCCGCTAGCCCTAATTTATGAAAATTTCCGAACAACTTAACATTTTCCAGTACCTTTTCTAATAAAAATAAACTGTGCCCGTAATTTTCACCATCCTATTCACTCTCTATGGAACCCTTCAGCGCTGGTGCTCGCTACTGGTCTTCGTTAAATAAACGCTCTAAATCCGCGCGTCCACGGCGTCCGATTGTAATCAAGCTATCTAAGTCGCCTCGGTGTTCAAAAGTGTCATTGAGTAAGTGGTTATCGTGGTCTTCGAAACTATCAACTTTACGCAGCGCTTCGATGTAATTAAAACCAACGGCCGTCAAGACAGAATTTGCCGCCTCTAAACTTCCTTTAAAGATTTCTCGAACAACCGACTCGGCTCCCGCGGCTCGCAAGGACCAATAGGCGCTTCGGTTACGCGCACGCACGATTATCTTGACTTTTGGATATTGAGGCTTGATTAGTTTGACAATCGTTTCAGTTTGTAACATATCATCAGTGGCCACCAATACGACTTTTACGCTACCAATTCCCGCCTGCTGTAATACATCGAGCCGGGTAGCATCACCAAAGTAGACCTTATTACCAAACCGTCGAACAAAATCGATATGTTCTGCATTTTTGTCGAGAGCGATAAATGGGATATTGCTGGCAGCTAGGATTCTTCCGGTAGTTTGACCAAAGCGACCAAAGCCCAAGATAAGAACCTCTGGCTGGCCTGAAGGGATATTATCAATTTCGCTCGGTGTTTGTTTCGGGCCTGTCTTTTTAAAAAACCATTCAAGCGCGCCAACTAATGGCGCAGTAAGCGCCATCGACAAGCCCACAATCAGATTCACTTGGTTGGCAAGATCAATCGGTACAACTCCACCACTGCTGGCTTGGGCCATAACGACAAAAGCGAACTCGCCGCCCTGGGACAGCATTAGACCAATATTCAAGCCCTGCCGCCATGGAATGCCGACCCACTTTAATAGTCCGCTAATAATCACCGTCTTTAATACCATAAGAGCGAGCGAACATAGCAAGATAAATATTGGCTGTTGCAGCAGAAGCTGCAAATCCAGAGTCATGCCAATGGCAATAAAAAATAAACCTAAAGTAATACCTTTAAAGGGTTCAACATCACTTTCCAGTTGATGTTTAAAGCTCGAGTTAGCCAATAATATTCCAGCAATTAACGCACCCATGCCCATGGATAAGCCAGCGACATACATTAAGTAGGCAGCCCCAACTACAATCAGTAGGCTCGCGGCAGTCATGGTTTCGCGACTGCCGTAGCGAGTCACTAAGCTGAGAACAGGAATTAACAGATAACGTCCAGTTGCGAGTAAAACGATAACAGCGCTAACACTCCAATACCACGCAACTGAGTGTCCAGTACTTTTCGTGGCTAATGCGCTAACTAAAAATAAAATGGGAATAACCGCTAAATCCTGCAGCAGTAAAATCGCAAACCCGCGACGCCCTTCCTGGCGAGCCATAACGCCTCTTTCCGCCATCAGTTGAATGGCAAACGCCGTCGACGACAGACCGAGACTCAAACCAACGATAATAGCAACGTCGAGTTTACCGAGCAAAGACCACACCAGAGCGGCAATAAATAGCGCGGACAACAGCAATTGTCCAATACCAAGACCGGCAATCAGCTTTCGCATCGACCAAAGTTTATCTGGATCGAGTTCCAGTCCAATGATAAATAACAACAGAACGACACCAATTTCAGCAAAGTGCAACACGCTCTCGGCATCACTAATGAACGCAAACCCAGAGGGACCCAATGCTACACCCGCTACTAGATAACCTAAGATTTCACCAAGCTTTATTTTTCGAAATAAGGGAACGGCAATTACCGCGGCAGTCAAAAACAATAAAATGGTCGCTAGAGGATTTGAATACTCCATAATGACTTCCTGTAATAACTACTTTTTTATTGGTCAAAGACCAGTGTTAAGTACCGTAGATGAAAGAATATAGAAATACGCTTCATCGCTGATTTGATTAACTGTCTCGTTTACAGCGTATCGAAACCAATAAAGTAACGACCGCTAGGAGTCAATTTCGTGCCAAAACGCATTAGTCGGCGAGTTTACCGCAAGCTTATGAGCAGTGTATCGCGTGGCGTAAAAACTATCGGAAAACCTTCGGTAAAACTGGAAAAAATTAATACTCGACTATTTTTATCAGTTTTTGAACTACTTCATTATTTTCCCAGCTATGAAGAACGGCATGTTTTACCGCAGGGTATTTTTTAATTTTTTCCTTCATCTCCAAAAAGATAATTTTTAGCTGCTTAAACTCTTCTTTCAAAGACACTATTATTTTTGGCGAATTTCCCTAGAACACCACAAAGTTCTGAGACGA
>JBLIHY010000060.1:0-13696 GCA_047634655.1 Cellvibrionaceae bacterium | reverse complement strand
TAAACTTAGCAAGATCACTCATAATGTGGCGCAAAGGATTCACTAATGATTGAGAAATTATATATGGTATAAACAAGCAAAATATTATCAAAAGCAACAATAAAAAAAAGATTTCTTCATTAGCCGTATTCAACGCTGTAGATGTAATTTGTTCCAGATCAATATAAATATAAAGGGTTCCAATTAAACGTTGCTCCGTTATCACTGAACCACCATCAAAGTCTAAATCCATCTGATTTGAAACAGTCCTTTTGCTATAGATAGGCTTGGAAAGTATTCGTGTATTTAATTTTTCTGATGAATCGATACCTGAAACCAAGAAAGCATTAGATTCATTATCAACTATGTTTATATAAGAAATTTCTGATTTTTTAATTAATGTATCAAACGTATCTAAGACTAAATCTGAATTTCCCCTTCTGAGCCCTTTCTCTGCAAGTCCAGTTAGTATTTCTGTGGAAATAAAATCAATAAAATCAACTCTTTCATTTTTTATATGACTAAAATAGCTGTAGAAGAAAAATAAAATCATTAATAATGATATGAAAAATATTGATAACGAGTATAAATATATTCTGAAAGAAATAGAGGTTCTTTTTCTGAGAAAATGGACTATTTTCTTTATCATTGCCCATCACCCTTCGAGTAGTTTAAATTTATATAATCAAATATTTCTTCATTTTCAGGTTTATTGATATCCAAAGATCTCATTACATATTCGTTGAAAATAAGCTGGTACGTTTCAGGATACGATGGCTCCGGAAGCGTTCTTTTTTCTGAAAACTGTAATAAGTGTTTTTTAAGACTATTTAAAATATCTTCAAGGGAGTGATAAGTAGTCGCAATCGATCCACTTTTCACCATACCACTGCTGTAACCAATAATTCCGGTATTATTTAGATCATATGATAGATAAATCAAATCATCTAAGGGAATTAAGTCAAATAATTTTCTATTGTTTTGCAAAAGCAAAACATCGATTTCTCTAAAAAAACTATTGTTAATTTTTTCTTTAGTAAAATTTAACTCACTAATCGACAAACCAATTTCAGTCGAAGAATTTTTTATTTTTTTAATTATTGGGTAATTATTTTCAGTTAACAACCCTACTTTTGTTTGTTTACCATAAAGTATTCGTATCAGGGATAGCTGGCGTCGGATTGACGGATCGGAATATATAGATGTTATCCGACGCTCACTGGAATGTAATTTTGAGTTTTCCTCAAAAGAGGCACGGCTTACAAAAATAGATATGATTGGAATGCTTTCATCGACATTTACAAGAAACCTTAAGGATTCTTTTCCCAAAGATACGATGATGCGCTCTTTATCATTAGATTTAGCAAATAATGGTGACGATATTAAGGATACAGTGGCTTGGGGAATGTTATTTTTTACATACTCTTCCACTCTGTTGAGCAAGGCGAGCTGCCTGGGCTCACTGCTTTCTTCCATAGCGATATACACATGAAGCGCATTTGATACTGAAGAAAACACCAAAAGGCTACAGAAGAACAAGAAGCGGAAAGCGGTCATATATATCATCAACTATAAATTGGCGAGCATATAGCGATATATAAAACCTGATACCTAACCATATTTTTAGTACCTGACTCGAAGAGACTTTTCATAGTTTAATTTTATTAAAATAAATTATCTAATAGATGATTTTCTTATTTCATCTCTTAAAGCCGATATTATAGTTTACTTTTAAAGTTTTAGTTTACTAATGTAAACAAATAATTTACTATTCGCACATATTAATCATAACTTTACACGTAGAAATGAGAAAAAAAGTCGTACCAATCGCTATTGATAGATCTTCTTTTGAGACTGTTGAAAAAGCAAATGCAGATGTTTCCAATATTTTTCCCGGCTTTTCACAGCGCCTAAATGAATTAATCGATAAGACATCACTGGAAATACCTCCCTTGGATGGAGGTCGGCAAATGGCCCTGGCTTCTCTAGTCAAAACATCGAAAATGGCAACCGGCCATTGGCTTAAGAATAATCGACCCCCGAAAGCATCTACTCTTAGAAATTTAGTTGTTTTCCTGGTCGATTATATTGACAAAAAGGTCAATCCACTAAAAGTGGAAGCTTGGCTCAAATACGGAGAACCTGCTATCCAATCACCATTCAAGGAAGAAGTGATCGACAAGATCAACTTATCCCCTATTGCATTAGCAAAAATAGTCGAAGTATGTAGTGCAAAGGGTATTGAAATCAATTCATTTGATCTAAAAAAGGTGCTGGATGCAACCATTAGAACCATGGAAAGTTTTGAAATATATTCCGAGGAATCTTTCAACGAAAAGCATAAGGAAGTTATTTATCAATATATTAAATTAAACAACTAACTTTTAACCGGAGTAACTATGTTTAAGATCGTAATAGATAAACCGTTGTTGGCACATAAACACTCATCACTAAAGCCATTGATCAAAAAAATTGTTGGGGATGAAAATGCATATTTACTCATCGATGGCTCTTCACTGAAATCTGGTGATTCTAAATTTAGAAGACATAAATTTATTACCATAATCAGACTATATTTGGAGATGAGAGAGATAAAGATTAGAATATCTTCAAAAATGGTCAAAAGTCTTGATAGCGAGTTTTTTGAAGAAATTCCAGAAGGAAATCTCAAAATACCATTTGATCTGCTTGATAACTGGTATCGAAGACTCGAAAGCGATCAAGCCTCAACCAAGTGAAATTATCTGAAAAGAATATATTCTAAAATTCTTTTTAAGCAGAAACTGTTGAATTTTTAGTTACGCCAGTTATTTGCATATTTTTTGACAAATAAACTTGCCTTAGAGGCGCGCTTGAAAAGTATAGGGAGCTGTATATTCTTGATCGAGAAAATTGGCAATTCAATAAAGTTTAGTAGACTTTCGGTTCTCCATCGGGTTGGCGAGAGAAACGTTGATATACCCACTGGTACTGTTCTGGCGCTAGTCGTATAGCTGATTCAATTGCTAGATTCATATGTGTGGCAGACTCAACGGGGGTTTCGCAGTTCAAATTCGGCAACTCGGAAAAAGTAATCTCAAAACCTCCGCCCGATGGTAAGCGCATCACCGCCGCCAATAAAACTTCAGATTGATTATATCTTGCGAGCGCGTGAGTAAGCCTACCGGTATGCGCTGGTTTTCCAAAAAAAGGGGCAAAAACCCCCGATTTTCGACTAGGTAAATGATCAGCTAATACCGCTAAAATCTTCCCTGCTTTTAAGTGCTTGTAAGCACCGCGAACACCTTCCGCATTTGTGCTGAACATAGTTGTTCCAACACGCGATCGCCCCCGCAAAATAATTTTCTCGACAAAACTTGAAGAATTAAAAGGCCTGTACATACTGCCAAAGGGATAAAGAAAAGGTATGTAATAATTAATAAATTCAAAATTTCCTAGATGGGGTAGAACGATAATAACGCCTTTATTTTTTTTATAAGCTGTATCGAGTAATTCGGGATTTTTAACACGAACTTTTCTGCGTAATAACTCTGGCTTTCGGTGCCAGACATAGCCCGACTCGAAAAACCATTTGCCAGATTCTTCGCCAACCTTTGTTAGTAACTGATTTTTCTCATCGGAAGATAATTCTGGAAAGCAAACTTCTATGTTACGACGAGCGATGTGCCAGCGTTTTTTACTAAGTCTGAGTGCTATTTTACCAACTTTGGAACCAATGGATTGCAATAAAGATAAAGGTAAGTAGCTAAACGGAAGAATAATTAGTGCAATAAAAACGTACTTGATTTTTTTAAGCATATACTTTGGTCAATTCAGAATAGTTAATGGCAGGTATAAGCCCAATGGAAAATAAATTAATAGGCATTAAAACCAGAAGAATTTCATTAAAACTAAGATGTAGTCAGAATATTATTTTGGTATCAGCCATGATTCATTTTTGAATCATCTTTCGTGTAAATAAAAAGCACGGTAAACGCATAAATAAGAAGCGCACCAGCCTTTCTAACCAGATACCACTGTGGATATCGCCTAAGCATCCAATTGAACTGTGAACCAAATCCAGGAACTTTAGCGAATTGAACCGCGTGAAAAATTTACCAGATCAACCACTTAAAGTGGTCTCGACCGAATTAAATATTGAGCCTGAACAGATCTATATTGACAATGGCCTATTGTGTTGAGTAGGTCAGCTAAAAAACTACCTATATGCCTTCCGGAGGAAGATCTGTTGTGCTCGAAAAGACTACTGAAAAATTACTTGAGATCATAATAAGGCATATAAACAATATTGACAGCGCGTATAAATACGACGCTTTTGCCCTAGATCAAATTGAAGCTCTCTAAACTATATTTCATACCATTCTTTAATAGTTTTTTGTAGATCGCCGTCATTTTTTTTCATAGCAGCGGCAAATTGCCCGCGAAAAGTTTCTCCCAAATTGATGCCATTGAGTACGATATTAATCATTTTCCACTCGCCACTGTGGTTTTTTGCCATCGAGTAATTGATTCTGCTGACGGAAGAAGAATTGCGAATTTCCTGGACGACAGTTACGCGTCTTTTTTCATTCACTGGCTCTGAAGGTGGCAATATAGTGATACTCATGTCCTCAAAAGAAGACATACCTTTTCCATAGGTATTGACTAAAGCGAGCTTAAAGGTGGTTGAAAATTGTTGAATTTGTCTGGAATCTGCATATTTAGCATATACTCCCATCACCCCTTTAGCGATGTAATCAAAAGCTATAACTGGATCCAAAACCACTGAGAGTTCACTAACAAATTCTTTAGGTTGATTGACTGGATCTAAACCTGTTTCGAGAGCCGCTAATATTTGAGTAGTGACCTCCTGAACCAATTGATGTGGAGTAGATTCAAAGCTTCCTTCAACAACCTTGACTTTCGCGTTAGCACCACTCGTGAACAAACAGAAAAGAGGTAAATATAACGATAGACGTAAACATGTTTGTAGTGCTTTCATTGCCGCGATCATTCTCTATAGAAATTTATACTGACAGTAACCCTACTAGACTATACCATTTTCGGTTCTTTCGAGAAACGCACCTACTGTCCACCATCAATTGTAGATTTATGACAAATAACTACTGAAGAGACTGTATGTTAACTGCTTTGTTCCCCTGGGGAGCCATATTATTGGGATTTATTGGACTAGTCTGGAGCGCCGACCGCTTTGTCGAGGGCAGTGTTACCATCGCGGGGAACCTCGGTATATCAAAGCTAATTATTGGTCTGACTGTGGTTGCCTTTGGTACTTCGGCGCCAGAAGTTCTAGTTTCTATTAGCTCATCATTTAAGGATGCGGGTGAACTGGCCGTGGGAAACGCCATAGGGTCCAATCTGGCTAATGTCGGTATGGTGCTCGGCCTAACGGCTCTGATCGTCCCGCTACCGGTTAAAGATCACATTCTGAAACAGGAATTTCTCGTTATGCTGCTTGTTATGGGTATCTCTGGAGTCTTCCTCTGGGATGCCCAACTACAGTTCTGGGAAGGGTTGGTACTCGTCATTTTACTGGCGCCCCTGATATTTTGGATTGCCTACGATAAGAAACGTCATCCCGAAGAGATTGAAGAAGTCGAGATGCTTCCACTGAAAGCTGGCGCTTTCTGGTTTATGGTTGGAATCATAGCGTTGATTTTCAGCGCTGAAATCCTGGTTTGGGGAGCGCAAAAAGTTGCTCTAAGTCTCGGTGTCAGCCCAATGATTATTGGACTAACCGTTGTAGCAGTAGGTACCAGCCTGCCAGAGCTGGCTGCCTCTATTACAAGCGCACTCAAAGGCCATCACGATATTGCTATTGGTAATGTGCTTGGCTCTAATATGTTTAATCTGCTTTTGGTTATGGGAATTGCTCCCCTAATAAATCCTATCGTTATGGATCACCAGGTTTTTACGAGAGACTTCGCGGCCATGATTTTAATTACCCTTCTACTAGGGTTGTTCATGTGGATCGGCTACTCCAGAAACAAGCAAGCGCAAATTGGCAAATTCTCTGGGGGATTATTATTACTGTTCTATATTGGTTATTACTTCGTATTAATCTAACGATTAACGAGACATATCTATCTAAGCCGCGACCACTTATTTTTATAAAAGATTAAGAATGACATTATGAATTTCGCTAGTATTGATAAACAAACTTTGATCGAAGCAGGTAAGCGCACGGTACGTATGGAGATGGCCGCCATCGCGCAAATTTCAGACCGAATTGACGATAATTTTGTGCGCGCTTGTGAGATTATTCTGAATTGTCGCGGCCGAACCATTGTTACTGGCATGGGGAAATCTGGCCACATCGGCAACAAAATCGCCGCGACTTTAGCCAGTACCGGTACACCCTCTTTCTTTGTTCATCCCGGCGAAGCTAGCCATGGCGATCTGGGTATGATTACTCGGAACGACGTAGTCATCGCCATATCCAATTCGGGTAACTCCCCTGAAATTGTCGTTCTACTGCCTTTACTAAAGCGTCTCAACATACCGCTGATCGCCATGAGCAGCAAAGCGGAGACGCCCTCGTCACTGGCGCGACAAGCCACGGTTAATCTCGATATTAGCGTGGAGTCGGAAGCCTGCCCTCTGGATCTATCGCCTACTTCCAGCACATCGGTGACCTTGGTTATGGGCGACGCATTGGCAGTAGCCCTGCTTGAGGCAAGGGGTTTCACGGCCGAGGATTTTGCTTTCACCCATCCAGGTGGTGTTTTAGGCAGGCGCTTACTACTCAAGGTATCTGACCTAATGCACAAACAGCAGGAGTTGCCCAAAGTTCTGGCTCACACACCCGTAAAACAGGCGCTGGCTGAGATGACCGCCAAAGGTTTTGGTATTACAACCGTGCTGGACGAAAGTAACCACCTGGTTGGCGTATTTACCGACGGCGATTTGCGTCGAATCATTGAAAAAAAAATTAATATTGATCAAGCTCAAATCGAGGAAGTGATGAACAAAAACCCTCACTCTGTGACCCATGGCGTGCTGGCGGCAGAAGCCCTCGGAGTAATGGAACAGCAATGCATTACGGCATTAGTCATTGTCAACGATCAACAACAACCTGTTGGGGTCTTACACATGCACGATTTATTGCGAGCGGGTATCTTGTAGTGGACACTAAAAACTTAAGCGATGAAATCCTGCAGCGAGCACGACAAATCAAAGTGTTGGTACTGGATGTCGATGGGGTTATGACCGATGGTAAATTAATCTTTACCAATGGCGGAGAAGAGATCAAAACCTTCAACGTGAAAGATGGCCATGGCATTAAAAGTTTACAAAATATCGGCTTACCAGTTGCCATTATCACCGGCAGATGCAGTGATATCGTAGCCCGCAGGGCAAAGGAACTGGGTATTCGTCACTTAATTCAGGGCCGCGAAGATAAGCTGACGGCTCTCGAGGAATTACTGGCAAGTGTGGACAATGTTTCTGAGTTTCAGCACATTGCCTACATGGGCGACGATTACCCGGATCTACCGGTTATACGCCGCGTCGGTTTTGGAACTAGCCCTGCTGATGGTCACTGGGTAGTGAAACAGAACAGCCACTGGATAAGTGACTTTAATGGCGGTGGTGGTGCAGTTCGACAACTTTGTGATCTGCTGATGCTGGCTCAAGGCCATTTTGATCGGCAACTCGAACCTTACCTCTAACGACTGTCTTCCGAAAATAAATTCCGATGACAAAACGCTGGCGACTATTCATGGCCTTGATAAGCTTAGCGGCTCTGGGCGTTTTACTTTGGCGCATGGATTCAAAAAACTTCCAAGCATCACTCAATGAAAACCGCTTGCAAGATCAATTGCCCGTCACTTACCTTATCAATAGCGAAACTACCCAGCACTCTGGAGACGGTAAAATAGCCTACACTTTGGCGTCTACAAAGACACTTTATTTTGACAACGCAGTCGTCGATGATCATCCCGAAGTCACCATGGAAAACCCCAGGTTCAAAATGTACGACCAAGTGGAAGATTCAAACACCGCAGTCTGGGAAATATCCGCACTGTACGCAGAGGGAAGCGAACAGCGGGACCAATGGTTACTCAAGGGTAAAGTTATCGTGACACAACAGACAGAAAATGGTGGTCTATCGACATTTTCCACTAGTGAGTTGTTATTTAAACCTCGACAACATTACGCCGAAACCAGTAAACCAGTTACCATCAACAGCCCGTCGGGTATTACCCAAGCTACGGGCTTGAAAATATTTCTCAACGATGAACGGATCGAATTACTTTCCAATGTTACTAGTCAATATGATTTGCAAATGCCTTAACCGATCTCGAATCGCCAGCACAGTATTGATCGGTCATTTATTGTGGGTAACCCCACTTGCCTCGTGTTTCGCCGATGATCGGCAACAAAGTATTTACATAGATTCTAATTCTCTGATCAAAGACCAAAAACAGGGGACTGCTATCTACGAAGGCGATGTGCTGATGCAACAAGGGGGCCTCAGCATTCGTGGAGATCGCGTTACCCTGTACTTGAAAGACGGGGATGTAATCCAAATTACTGCCGTGGGTCAGCCTGCCATCCTTGAACAAACCGCCAAAACTCCAGAACAAACTGAGGTGGAGGCCCATGCACTCACCATTGTCTACAGGCCACAGCAACAATCTATCGAACTCAACGAACAGGCCTTTCTTGATCAGAACGGATCTGTTACCAAATCTAATAAAATTGTTTACGACATAGCCGCTGCTCGCGTTCAGGCAGGTGGCGACAACGGCCACGTTAATATCGTGATCCAACCCCGGGAAGGGGAATAGTCTGGGACATGCCAACCCTCTACGCAAAACATCTCGCCAAAACTTATAAAAAACGGCCAGTGGTGATTGATATCTCGATATCCGTCAGCGGTGGGCAAATTATCGGTTTGCTCGGTCCCAATGGGGCGGGTAAAACCACCTGTTTCTATATAATCGCTGGACTCATCGCTGCCGATAGTGGCTCAGTGAGTATTGATGAAAGAGATATCACGGCACTTTCCATGCATGGCCGAGCCCGTGCTGGTATTGGCTACTTGCCACAGGAAGCATCTATATTCCGAAAATTGTCGGTCGCCGACAATATTCTGGCCGTTTTGGAAATTCGCGAGGATCTCAATCGCCACCAACGGATGGAAAAACTGGAAAAACTGCTCCAAGAATTTCATATCACTCACATCCGAAACTCCTTAGGCATATCGCTATCTGGCGGTGAGCGGCGACGCGTTGAAATTGCCCGCGCACTGGCTACCGAACCCAGTTTTATTTTGCTAGACGAACCCTTTGCCGGCGTCGATCCCATCTCCGTCAATGACATCAAAAAAATTATCACTCTACTCAAAAATCGTGGCATAGGCGTCTTAATTACCGACCACAATGTTCGCGAAACACTCGCTATTTGCGAAATAGCTTATATTGTTAGCGAGGGGCACATCCTTGCCGAAGGCGATGCCGAAGCCATTATGAGCAATCAAGCAGTAAGAGAAGTTTACCTGGGAGATCAATTCCGGCTCTGACAGATTCTTCACGCACATCGACGCCTTGTCGCTCCCCGAATCGCCTCAACGGGCTGTGTCACAAAAAAGACTAGCTCACGAAAAGTCGCCGGTTTTTGGGAGTCCTATCGAAGTTGATAAGCGGGATCTATCGGAATATCAGATTAATAAAAGAACCATTGCATCGCCAAGCCAATAAAAACAAGACAATCAGATTCGGTACTTATCAAAGTATCGATTTAAAGCCAGTAAATCGCTGTTATACCTCAAGCTAAGACTATCGCGATAATCAACAGAGCATTGACCTGCCAGATAACCGTCTAATAAATGCTGAATTCTCTGTTGCCAAAGATCCTTTGCCTGATCCCAGTTATCTGGCAATTCAAGTTTTATCGACTCGATAGAACTCAAGCCATCTATTGGGTGCTTACCATCTTCCAGGCCGATCAGTATCTGCTTGTTTATGTTGATTTGTGCAAAGGCAATACCGACCACAGGCTGTTGATAAGCGATGAGGTAGAGAGGTAACTGAGGGTCCGCTGGCCGCTCCCCCTGCCACTGGCGTAAGTTACTTAGGCCCGTTTTGTAATCCAGAATGAGGAAGCTTTCATCGGCTAGGCGATCTACGCGATCTACGCGCATTTTTAACTTCACTTCTCGATAGTGGAAATACAACGATTCCTCGATACTAACAACGGTAAAGTCAGGTCGTTTCTTTTCGTAGGCCAGCCACTTCAAAATCAGCGTTGCCTGCCGCTGGCTTTCCAGTTCGCAAAGTTGATGGCCCAGGTGATTCGGCTTGCGCTGTCGAACAAAACCGACGACCTCTGAAACTGTTCGTTGCACGAGTGCCCGGCACTGCTCGTCCGCCATCGCCAATAAGTTCTGCTGATTGCCAATCTGTTGCCAGATAGCGGCCAAACTCCGGTGCAAAATATCGCCCTGTTCAATAGCTGAAAATCCCGGCACCGCTGATTGAGGCCGACGGGCATTGAGACGATGGACTGCAAATGCATCAAAGGGGTTATTCGCCTGAGCTTTAACGACACCTGCGCCACCGGACAATTCGCCTTGCGTATTAATATCAGAAGCGCTCACCGGAGGCCCTTGAGTACAGGAAACCCTTTCGAATTGACCGTCTTCAAACAGGCGTTGGCTAAAAGCCTCAAAATCATTCAACGACGTTTCGGGCTGGCTGAACAAGGCGATATCTTTTATTAAGTGGCTCGGCGACCTTGGAAGCTCCGTCTCCGGATCGTAGCCGGGACTGCTAAATACCAGGTTTTTACCGCTGTGGCGCAGCTGCTGAGTAAGTAATCGCGCAAAAGACAGTTCGCGCTCATGACTGGCATGAGGCATGTTGTGTCGCCGTTGCAAACTGACGGGCAGCATCGGATTGGGTTGCGGAGCTGGGGGCCAAGTTTGCTGATCCAGACCCAGAACCCAACAGTGATCGAAGTACAAACCCGCGGCTTCCAGAACACCCAGAATTTGTATCGGAGTATCCGGTAATTCTGGCTGAAAAGGCTGCTGCCGAGCCATGAGCGTCAACTGTTGGATGGCGCTTGTGGCGCTAACGTTACCCAGAAATCGATCCAGCGTGGCGAAAGATTCCAACAGCTCGTACCACCGGCGGGTTTGTTGATGCTCTAGGCTGTCGGAAGGCCTTTCCCCAGGCCATTGCATCAAATCCAACAGCTTAAGAAAACGTTCCACCCACTGAGAGGGCAAAGCCGATTTGCGCTGTTGGCGCACATACTCCGCGCTCGTGGAAAATAGTTGGAGCAGAGAAAGATCACCCTTCCCTGACTTTTCACTCAATCTTTGCAGCTGGTGGCGCACTTCGCTCAAAGATAATTTGAAAACACCCAGAGTGCCGAGTTGCTTGGCTAGCTGGGCACGCAGTGAGCGCTGCAAATTGAGCTTACCCCAGAAAGGCGAGTTGAGTAACTGCAGGAATACTTGGATATCCCATTGATTCTGGTAGAGCCTGAGCAGTTCCAGGGTATCGGTAATTAAGGGAGTTTCTCCCAGGGGGACTCCGGCGGAAATATTAATGGGTAAGATGTCCGCAGGTCGTTCTGCCCAGAGCGCCCGACCATCAAAAACTTCGCGAAATACTCGTTCTACTTGCGCTCGGCACCCGGCGAGATTGGGAATGATAATGCCAATACGAACATGGGGTGTATTATCCAGAATGGCTCTCGACCACAGGGCGGCCATCTGTATTTCTTTTTGACGATCCGCCAGCACCAGCCGTTGAATTTTTTGAGGCTGAAAGTTGCACAGATCAACCTTAATAATCGCTGTGGACAATCTATCCAGTGTCGCCTGGTGTAAAGGCGGTAAATCGCTAAAGCCCAACAAGCAAATGGTCTCTTCCCTGGGCAGCACACCATCGATAACCGCGCGAATGATAATTGATAACCTTTGCTCGAATGTTAGCAACCCGCGTTTTTTCAGCGCTTTTTCGTAGTCCAAACACCATTGCTTAAAGGTTTCCGTGCCCAGAAAACGTTTTGTCTCGGCGCTGGATTCGTTGTCTAGCTGAGGTAAACTCAGCTGCCAAAGTTGCAAGGTTCGGTAAGCATTGGCCGCTTGCTTGGCCAGCACCTCTGGACGCATCAGCCCAATATCAGCGGTGATTTTCTCCCATAAAACTCTTTCCTGCTGAGGGCTGATAACGCCTTGAAAGCTAGGTTCATACGCGTATGTTTGCAAGCGTTCCCAACAGTAGTCAAACCACTGGGTCAAATTGAAAATCTTGGCGGGCTTCCAGACAAGTGCGCCCTGGGATTTCTGGTACTGGGCCCAAGCCTGTTGGGCATGATCTCGCAGGCGCTGGTTAGCCGTGAGAATAACTCGACCGTCTTTGATGGCATCCAGAATAGTCTCCAGACGAAACAGCGGTGGTAAGAGGGGAAGTTTATTGGCAGACATTATCGCCGATTTCACTAAAATTTGGTTTCACTCTAATCCACGTGAACAAACTGAGGCTCGCCAAGATGTTGTTGCAAAAGGTAGGGGCTTAGAGCGCTAACTTCGGGGGTTTTAGCGGTAAACAGACAACAGTGCTCTACCGTGGCTAGACAGTTAGCTTCTCGCTGAAGTTGCAAACACTCAAGCCAGTAAGTCACCCGCGAGGCGATGGCATCGGCGGAATCCACCCAGCAACTCACTTGCGGCAAAATCGCTTGAAGCTCAGTCTTCAATAGTGGAAAGTGTGTGCAGGCCATTACCAGCGTATCCATCTCGATTTTGTCGATCAATGGCGCCAACAGTAGCGACAATTGTTCTCGGTGAACAGGGCGACCTTGCAATTTACGCTCTACCAAACTTACCAATTCATTGCTGCCGAGGGAAATTACCTGGCAGTCACTGGCATAATCGGCGATCAATTGTCGCGTGTAAGCGCGCTTAACGGTTCCCGGCGTTGCCAGCAAGCCAATGACTTTGGTTTTGCTCAACCTAGCTGCTGGTTTAATAGCGGGAACGACCCCGATAACAGGCTGAGCAAAGCACTGGCGGATCGACGGGAGCGCCACGGTACTGGCACTGTTGCAGGCAATAACAATCAAATCTGGCTCGACGGTGGCCTGTAGCCGCGACAGCACACGATTTACCCGGTTTATTAGGTAGCCTTCATTCTTGGTCCCATAGGGAAAAGCAGCGTTGTCGGAAGCATAAAACAAACTGCAATAAGGATGACGCCGATTTATTGCCTGCAAAATACTCAGACCGCCAACGCCGGAGTCAAAAATCAAAATTTTCGGTAAACCTTGGCTGTCCACGTTATCGGTCGAAACCCCACCCCAGGTGTCACATTAAAGTCAGCGATTCTAGGTCCTCGCCGGAAGAATTACTAGTAAGCATAAGCAGGTTTCATATACACAACGATAAGGGAATCGACGATCACGAGTAACTGACGGTAATTATCGCAAACAAAATTTCTAGAGCATGGAGATTCATTTTTTGACAAAACACATCTAAAATTAACGAGCGTTCCGTATCTGAATGGGTGGCCACCCTTCTTACAGAATCTCTGACCAGAGATTCTGTAAGACAGAAGCGCGCTGCCATTTTTAATTATGTTAAGTAATTGAAACTGTAAGAAAAAATTGAATTTTTTTCTACCGAAGATTAATCTATGGATAAATGAATCAGAGTATTCTTAGTTTCAATAACGGACAAAATTGTTCTGACATAAATAAC
>JBLIHY010000059.1:0-13886 GCA_047634655.1 Cellvibrionaceae bacterium | reverse complement strand
ACTTCCTCTTCACCACCTTGCTTAATGACACGAATTGAACCTGGTTTAAGTCCAGTCAACAGTGGCGCATGACCATAGGAAATTCCCAGATCGCCTTCAGTGCCAGGGGCTACTACCATTTCCACGAGCCCGGAAAAAAGTTGTTGCTCGGCACTTACGATATTACAGTGAACGGTCATGACCATGGCCTACCCCCTCTCTTTATGTACAGCACTTAGGACTTATTCTTCTCAGCTTTTTCAATAGCTTCGTCAATGGTTCCAACCATGTAGAAAGCCTGTTCCGGCAGATGATCAAACTGTCCGTCGAGAATACCTTTAAAACCACGAATAGTTTCTTTGAGAGAAACATACTTGCCGGGCGAACCCGTAAATACTTCAGCTACGTGGAACGGTTGCGATAAGAAACGCTCGATCTTACGAGCGCGGACCACGATTTTCTTATCTTCTTCTGACAATTCATCCATACCCAGAATTGCAATAATGTCTTTAAGTTCTTTATATCGTTGCAACACCGTCTGTACTCCGCGAGCCACTTCGTAGTGTTCGTTACCAATAACCAGAGGATCTAGCTGACGAGAAGTAGAATCCAATGGATCTACCGCGGGATAGATGCCTTTCGCAGCAATGTCGCGAGATAGAACAACAGTGGAATCCAAGTGAGCAAAGGTAGTGGCGGGAGATGGATCCGTAAGGTCATCCGCAGGTACGTAAACCGCTTGAATCGAAGTAATAGAGCCTGTTTTGGTGGAAGTAATGCGTTCTTGCAATACCCCCATCTCTTCTGCAAGAGTCGGCTGGTAACCTACCGCTGATGGCATCCGACCCAACAGGGCCGATACTTCTGTACCCGCCAAAGTATAGCGGTAAATGTTGTCGACAAAGAACAACACGTCGCGGCCCTCATCTCGAAACTTTTCTGCCATGGTGAGTCCAGTCAATGCCACGCGCAGGCGGTTTCCGGGTGGTTCATTCATTTGCCCATAAACCATGGCAACTTTTGATTTACCAAAATCTTCGACGTTGACAACGCCGGCCTCTTGCATCTCGTGATAAAAATCGTTGCCTTCACGGGTTCGTTCGCCGACTCCAGCGAACACTGATAGTCCGCTATGTTCGGTAGCGATGTTGTTAATTAACTCCATCATATTGACGGTTTTACCCACACCGGCACCACCAAACAGACCAACTTTACCGCCCTTTGCGAAGGGGCAAACTAGGTCGATTACTTTAATACCAGTTTCCAGTAGCTCTTCAGAGGCAGCCAGCTCATCGTAGGCAGGGGCTTGACGGTGAATGGGCATGCGTTCTTTTTCGCCAATTTCACCACATTCATCGATGGGGTTACCCAGCACATCCATAATGCGGCCCAGCGTTTCTATACCCACAGGCACAGAAATCGGCGCGCCCGTGTTGGAAACTTCCAAACCGCGGCTAACGCCTTCAGAGGAACCCATGGCAATCGCGCGAACTACGCCATCTCCTAGTTGTTGTTGTACTTCCAAGGTAAGGTCTTTATCCGTGACCTTTAGTGCATCATAAACTTTGGGTACGGAGTCTCGTGGAAACTCTATATCAATGACGGCACCAATGATTTGTACGATACGTCCGCTACTCATTTACGAGTCCTCTAAATGTTTACTCAGGTATTGTTTTTAAGAATATAAAATTAAGCGAGATTGCGCTGTTTTTACTTATTTTAACAGTCTACAAGCTATTCGACCGGATGCGACTGTATTTGTCCTAACTGGCAACAAAGACTAACAATAATTAAACCGCAGCAGCACCGCTGACAATTTCCGATAACTCTTGGGTAATCGCCGCTTGTCGTGCCTTGTTGTAAACCAGCTGCAAGTCGTCAATTATATCACCAGCATTATCTGTGGCACTTTTCATAGCTATCATCCGTGCCGCCTGTTCACAAGCGGCATTCTCAACTACTGCTTGGAGAATCTGGGATTCTATATAACGAATTAATAATCCATTGAGAATTTCTTTGGCTTCCGGTTCGTACAAATAGTCCCAAGAATGCTTGAATTTTTCATCTTCACTTGGCTTCAAAGGCAATAACTGTCTTGCGAAAGGGGATTGTGTCATGGTGTTAACAAATTCATTTGCCACTATGAACAGTTTGTCAATATTGCCTTCACTATAAGAATCGAGCATCACTTTAACCGAACCGATCAGATCGGAAACTGAGGGTGATTCACCGATATCCCGAACCGAAGCCACGACGTTGCCACCGTAGCTGTTAAAGAAGGCGGTAGCCTTGGCCCCAATCAAGCAAAGATCAATGCTGACTTGTCGGTCGTTCCAAACCTTCATTTCATTAACGACGGTCTTGAAAGCATTGACATTTAAACCGCCACAGAGACCTCGATCAGTGGAAATTACGATAAAACCGATACGCTTAACTTCGCGCTCTTGTAAATACAAGTGATTGTACTCGGGATTGGCATTGGCGATATGACCCACGACACTGCGAATACGCTTGGCATAAGGCTTACCTGATTCCATGAGCTCCTGAGCTTTTCGCATCTTACTAGCCGCCACCATTTCCATAGCGCTAGTAATTTTCTGCGTGCTCTTGATGCTCGAAATCTGTGTACGTATTTCTTTACCGACTGCCATAATATTTTCCGGGTGAAGACGAAGCTCGTCGTTACCAGCTTTGTGTTTCTTTAAACTTCTCGATAGCTGATTTAAATGTCTCAGCAGTTTCCTCGCTGTAGCTGCCGTTTTCGTTAATTTGGTTCATAAAATTACCATGCTCACTATTCATGTAGGAAAGCAATGCCGATTCAAAATCACCAATTTTCGCGACTTCAATATCCTTTAGATAGCCCTCATTAGCAGCATAGAGTATGACACCCATTTCCGAGATAGATAGCGGCGAGTATTGCTTCTGTTTCATCAGTTCGGTTACACGCTCGCCGTGATTCAGTTGCGACTTGGTCGCTTCATCCAAATCAGAAGCAAATTGAGAGAAGGCGGCCAGTTCGCGGTATTGAGCCAGTGCTGTACGAATACCACCAGATAGTTTCTTAACTATCTTGGTCTGCGCCGCACCACCAACACGAGACACGGAAATACCTGCATTCATAGCGGGACGAACACCTGAGTTAAAGAGATCAGTCTCTAGAAAAATCTGGCCATCAGTGATCGAGATGACGTTGGTCGGAACAAAAGCGGATACGTCACCAGCTTGGGTTTCAATAACCGGCAACGCAGTTAAAGAACCGGTTTTACCCTTGACTTCACCCTTAGTGAAATTTTCTACGTAATTCGAATTAACGCGAGAAGCGCGCTCTAATAGACGCGAATGTAGATAGAATACATCGCCTGGATACGCTTCCCGACCAGGCGGACGACGCAAGAGCAAGGAGATCTGTCGATAGGCCCACGCTTGCTTAGTTAGATCATCGTAAATAATCAATGCGTCTTCACCGCGGTCGCGATAGTACTCACCCATAGTACAACCGGCGAAAGGTGCCAAAAATTGCATGGCTGCGGGGTCAGAAGCCGAAGCGGCAACCACGATAGTATGATCCATGGCTCCATGCTCTTCCAATTTCCTTACTACAGCAGCGATGGAAGAGGCTTTTTGTCCGACGGCCACATAGATACATTTAATTCCCTTATCCTTTTGATTAATGATGGCATCGACGGCAATAGCCGTTTTACCAGTCTGGCGGTCACCAATAATCAACTCTCGCTGGCCACGACCTATAGGTACCATGGCATCAATCGCTTTCAAACCAATTTGAACGGGCTGATCAACCGACTGCCGATCGATAACACCTGGGGCAATTTTCTCGATGGCATCCGTCAACTTAGTATTTACAGGGCCTTTACCATCAATGGGTTCGCCGAGAGCATCGACCACACGACCTTGCAACTCGGGGCCTATAGGCACCTCTAAGATACGTCCAGTGCATTTGCAAATCTGACCTTCCGTCACGCTTTTATAGTCACCGAGAATAACCGAACCGACGGAATCACGTTCTAGGTTAAGTGCCATACCGTAGACACCACCTTCAAATTCAATCATCTCGCCATACATAACACCGGCCAGGCCGTGAATACGAATAATGCCGTCGGTAACAGATACCACAGTCCCTTCGTTACGGGCTTCAGTACCGATATCCAGAGAGTCGATACGGCTTTTTATGATGTCACTAATTTCAGAAGGATTCAGCTGCTGCATGCTCTGTTCCTTTATATCCTCTTGGGATGTTAAATAAATTTAAAGATCGAAGTTTTCTGCTAATTTATTAAGCCGGCCTCTGACTGAGCCGTCGATCACGGTATCGCCCGCATGAATTACAAGACCTCCCAACAAAGATGGATCGATAACCGTTTGCAAAGAGATGTCAGTTAACAACAGCTTTTTAAGCTTCTCGGAAATAGTCTTTTCAATATCGCTGCTTAAGCCGAATGCACTGACTATTCGCACATCAGAAAATTTTTCTTGTTGGGCCTTCAGTTGTTCAAACAGTTTGCTGATAACGGGCAACAAACCCAGACGCTTGTTACCTGCCAAAATCGATATAAAGACGTTGACTTTTTCAGTTAACTCGTCAGTGCAGAGCTTCGCCATCACTTCGGCTTTTTGCTCAGCGGTCAATGTAGGAGAGTCTAACAACTTAGCTACTACATCATCAGTTGAAACAGCGGCTGCGGTGCTTAAAGCCTTTGACCAAAGACCCAGCTGCTTAGAATCACGAGCATATTCGAAAACAGCTTTTGCGTAAGGTCTCGCCAAGGTAGATAAGTCTGCCATACTTTACTATTCCCTATTACAATTGAGCGGCCAATTTACTGACAATCTCGTCGTTCGCTTCAGCATCAATGGATTTTTCCAGAATTTTCTCAGCTCCAGCGATGACCAGGGAAGCGACTTGAGCGCGCAGTACTTCTTTGGCTCGGTTCATTTCCTGTTTAGTCTCTGCCTTTGCCGCGAAAACCAGACGATCGGCTTCGACCTTGGCTTTTTCTTTGGCTTCATCAACAATTTGTGCTGATCGCTTATTGGCGTGATCAATAATTTCGGCCGATTGTTCTTTAGCTTCGTGCAGTTGTTTGGTCGCTTTTTTCTGGGCCAATTGCAGATCCTTTTCAGCGCGTTCTGCCATTTGAAGACCATCTTCGATCTTTTTTTCGCGCTCAGCCATAAGGGCTATAAGCTGGGGCCAGATAAATTTGGCGCAAAACAAAACAAACACAAAAAACGTTAATGTCTGACCGATTAATGTCAGGTTGATATTCACACTAACACCTCGCTTTCTTTGGGTTGAAGAGTGATCACAGTCAGACGTTAACCGGCAATTGCTGTCTGCAAGTTAGGTGCAACAACGAAAATGAGATACATACCGATACCGACGCCGATCATTGGGACCGCATCGAGCAAGCCAGCCATAAGAAACATTTTACCTTGCAATGCTGGCCCCTGTTCTGGCTGACGGGCTGCGCCTTCCAGTAATTTACCACCTAAGTTACCAAAGCCAAGTGCCGTACCAAAAGCACCCAAACCGATGATAATTGAACTGGCTATATAAACTAAGCTAACAGCTTCCATTTTTTTCTCCTATTCTTAGGTTGGTTATTGGTTGAAATTTAAAAATCGGGTATTTGAAACTTTATGACGGTAGTCAATGCTCATCTTGAACATCATGGGCCATTGCCATGTAAACAATGGAAAGCACCATGAATACAAATGCTTGCAATGTAATCACCAAAATATGAAACACTGCCCAAGCCCATTGCAGTACGCCTGCAAAAAGACCTAAAAATAAGCCTGCACCAAACATGAGTGCAATCAGTATAAAAATCACTTCGCCGGCATATAAATTACCGAACAACCGCAAACCAAGAGAGACCGGTTTGGCCAACAGCGCAATAGTCTCAAGCACAAAATTAATTACGATCATTATCGGCGCAAAAATGATTGTCCAGCCCTTAGTTGGAGGCTCGAAGGGATGAAATGTCAGCTCTTTCACGAAACCAACTAATCCTTTGCTCTTAATGCTGAAGAAAATCAACAAGAGAAATACGCCAATTGACATACCCATGGTCGCATTGGGATCGGTGGTAGGCACTATTTTGAAATAAAAGTTGGGATCGTCCACGATCACGTTAGCAACAAGCAAGGGAACCCAGTCGACAGGGACAAGGTCCATAAGATTCATCAGGAAGACCCAACAAAAAATAGTCAGTCCCATAGGGGCAACCATACGATTACTAAAGTGAAATATCTCTTTCACTGTGGCGTCCACGAAACTTACAACCAGCTCTACAAAACTTTGAATACCCCGGGGAGTATCGGCTGTCGCTTTTTTGGCGACGCGGTAAAAAATAAAAAGAAATAAGGAACCGAGAAAAATTGACCAGCCCAATGTGTCGACATGGATAGCATTAAAGCCCATGTCAGCGGCTTCTTGAGCACTGAGCGCACTGGTCCAGGCGGCTTCCTCGGTAATTGTACCGTCGTACCGAGTGTAACCTGCTGGCAACTTACCATAGGCCCAGTTTTGCAAATGATGCTGAATGTATTCTGTCGAGGTCTGACCACCAGCCATTCTGAATAATCCGGTTCGTCTTTTGTTTTAGTTAACAATCGGCCCAACGATAGGGGCAGATCATATATTAATTTTCTAGCAGAAATCGGTTTAATTATTTTTACCGCTCCAATGACTGACGAACAGCCAATGGGTTATCGTCATTCCCAAGTAGGTAACAAATACTACCCAATAGGATAGAGGTTTTACGAAAACAAAAACAATGGAGAAGCCGACAGCTGTTAGTAAAAACTTACCAGCTTCTCCTTTATAAAAACTTTGCACTACTACCGCTGAATGTTGTTGTGTACCGTAGTGGCGAAAAGCAACAAGTGCTAAGTACGCATTAGGCACCCAGTGCACCAAGCCACCAACAAGAACTGAGTAGGCAATGACTGCGTCAAAGAACCAAAGAACAACCACTAACAGGGACAACAAACCAATTTGTTTTGCCCAAAGCGCGATGATCAGTTGGTAGGCGGATCCTCTCATGGTGGCCCTAAGGCAGGGTAACAACACATTCATTAATGGTATTGAGCATTTTCTGCATTTTTGACCAAGGTGCCTTTAATCACAACCCTGTGTATTGCCAAGCGGGTGCGATTATAGGGTGTTAGGTCAGATGTTTCAATAAGCATATCCATCTCCCAGTGGAATAATCGCACTCGCGAAATCTGTAGCGCTTGTTGGGTAACTTAACCTTCGGTATCGCGATAATCCAGGTGCGCTAAAATACCATCTAACTCGTCGAGATTATTATATTTGAGCACAAGCTTACCTCTACCCTTAGCCGTGTGCTGAATGGAAACCGGCACGCCAATTTTCTCGGATAAACCGTCTTGAAGTTTCAGTAAATCAGGATTGCCGACAGCGGGCTGTTTAATTGAAGGTGACGCTTCTTGTAACGAATGATCTTGCAACAAACGACGTACATGCGCTTCGGTTTGGCGAACTGAAAGACCTTTAGCGATCACCTGGCGGGCAGCTTCCCGCTGCTTATGCAACTCCAAACTGAGCATAGCGCGAGCGTGACCCATCTCAATATCACCGTGTTCCAGCATTTTTTTTACTTCGTTATCGAGGCTCATTAATCGCAAAAGGTTGGTCACCGCTGTACGGGACTTACCAACAGCCTGAGCCACTTGCTGGTGGGTTAGGTCAAATTCATCCTGTAAACGCTTGAGCGCCATGGCCTCATCGATGGGATTTAAATCTTCCCGTTGAATATTCTCAATCAGCGCCATGGCAATGGCGGCATCATCGGACACATCGCGTATAACGGCGGGAATTTCATCCAAGCCGGCGAGTTGTGCGGCGCGCCAACGGCGTTCACCGGCAATGATTTCGTACTTTTGGCTACCCAGTGGACGAACTACGATCGGCTGTATTATGCCTCTCGCCTTGATAGACTCGGCGAGTTCTTCCAGAGCGTCTGGGTTCATATCCCGGCGCGGTTGATATTGACCGCGTTGAATTAGATCCAAAGGAATGTACTTGAGCATCTCGTCGGCGCGAGCTTCATCGACAGCAAGTGTAGATGATGTCGTTGCCGAACCTCCTACGTTCAACAAAGCATCCAAACCTCGCCCTAAACCCTTGCGTTTTGCTGCCATAAATTTCCTCGTTTACCGATTTGTGACTACTGAGTCCAAAAATAAAAGATGTCGTGCTGAAAGTTCAAATACGCTTTAGATACTTCCGATGCTCTGTATGTTCTGCGTTGCCTGCAGAGGTAGAGGTAAGGAGCGGAAGCAAGATACAATAAACTTCGATTCCTCCTCCACCGAAGATTTGAAATCTCAAAGTCATCTTAGCGAGAGCCTTGTTAGTGTCACTGCGAGTTGTGCGTAGACTCTTGTTTTCCAGCCAGGCCATTGCGCCGGACAAATTCGCCGGCCAAGGCCAGGTAAGCAGCAGCACCCTTAGATTGGCGATCGTAAGACAACACTGGCTGGCCAAAACTGGGGGCTTCTGCCAGTCGCACATTGCGTGGAATACAAACCTGATACACAGAATCACCGAAAAAGTGCTTGAGCTGATCGGAGACCTCATTGGTAAGACTGCTTCGGGGATCGTACATAGTGCGCAGAATCCCAGCAATCGTTAGGGTTGGATTTGCACGTGAGCGAATCTGCTCGACAGTTTCTAAAAGAGAGGACAGTCCCTCCAAAGCATAATACTCGCACTGCATAGGAATGATCACGCTGTCACAAGCGGCCAGCGCATTAATGGTCAGCATGTTTAAAGAAGGGGGACAATCGATCAAAATAAAATCATACAGATGACGAACGCTTTTCAAGGCATCTCGCAAACGGAACTCTTTATCGCTCTCGCTCAAGAGATGCACTTCGGCAGCTGTGAGATCACTGTTGGCCGGCAATACTTGATAATTCCCCGTTTGAGAATATTTAGTCGATTGGCTTAGCTCCGCCCGACGCATCAGCACATCGTAAACGGACAATGTGAGGTCGCTCTTGTCAACTCCACTGCCCATTGTGGCGTTGCCTTGAGGATCGAGATCAATGAGCAACACTTTCTTGTTGATAGCAACCAGTGAAGCCGCCAAATTGACACAGGTGGTCGTTTTGCCGACGCCACCTTTCTGGTTAGTAATGGCGAACGTCTGTCTCACGATAATCGCCTATTGGGATGTGTTTGCATTACTTCGATACTTTTTTAATATCAATAGATGTCGCTCACCTTCGCAGCCCGGGATTTGCAGGCGGTGAACTCGGTCCAGCTGTTCTCTGTACTCGGACAACTCTATCGCCGGATAGACGCCTTTCATGGCCCAAAACTCGCCCTCTTCTTCCAAGAGGTGGTTAGAAACGTCCAACATATTTCCAATACTGGAAAAAGCGCGGCTGGTGACTATAGAGAATTTATGCCCAGGTGAAAATTTTTCGACGCGATCTTGTACGACTTTCGTATTTTTCAGCCCAAGCTCTAGGGCCGTCTGGAACAGAAATCGAGTTTTCTTTCCATTGCTATCTAACAACGTTACCGTCGCTTCAGGGCAAGCGATAGCCAGAGGCAAGCCTGGCAGCCCTCCTCCGGACCCAACATCAATCAACTGAATTGGATGAGAATTTTTCTGAACAAACGCCCTCAAATAAGGCACCAGAGCCAAGCTGTCCAGAAGGTGTAAAGTTGCCATAACCGCGGGATCGCGAATAGCCGATAAATTATAGACTTTGTTCCATCGATGAAGCGTTAACAGATAGCTTAGCAGGGTTTGAATTTGCTTTTCTTCAAGAGCAATACCCATGCTTTGCAAACCCTGCCTTATTACTTTTTCAATATGTTCAAAAATAACCGCCATTTACTCATCCAAAAGTCTCAGGCTAAAAACTGCGTCACGGCAGACCCAAGCCTTGCGAAAAGATTTTACTTCGTTTAAAAGCAAGTATATTTTCTACTGCGGACGGTGATCGGCACTCAGTAGTTTCTTGGAAAGGGCGATATCGGGACGGACTTTTCAAACGTCAGCGACTTGTTCACTAACATTTTCACGGCTGAAATTTACAGGCAACGATTTCATTCCAATGCTTGTTCGCATATGGGGAGTTGCCCAGAAAAAACCGGAGGTCTTTTTTCAGTTACGAAGTAACGATGCCTTTTTATCGATGTTTCAGTTATGCAACAAAGCTCCTCTTTGCCGAGATAGAGGCCATTATAAAAATGCTTTAATCGATATAATCCGGCCCTACTCCCAAGCTCCAGAGCAATACAGAACCGGCCCGGACAGCGACCATCATAACGAGTCCGATGGTAACCACAGAGGTTGCGTACATAAAGGCTCTATCTTTGGAAATATTCATTAAAATAGGTATACCCTCATACACTAGGTATACCGCATAAGCTCCAGCAATCATGTTTACAACGGTGTACAACCATATGTTCGGATAAAGCCCAAATATACCGACTAGGAAAACCGGGGTAGTAATATAAACTGCCAGCGCAGTGCCTTCATAGTGCCGCTGATCTTCAGAGTCTTTGACGCCGTAGGTCTTGGCCATCCAGTTGATAAACTCGCCCAAAAAATATACGCCAAACAATAACGCAATATAGGTTAAACCGCACAGCTCCAGCGCACTTCTGGCCGTCAATTTAACAGGATCTCCTCCGCCAAAACTCCAGCCCACTTTGGTCGTGCCAAAAAAGAAGGCAACCGTAGGAATTAATGCCAATAGTGGTACATGACTCAGGAATATTTGCTGGAACGAGTGTTTTTCATTGCGGATTGCCTTCCACTCACTGTCTGGGTGAAGAAAAAGCCCTATCGTATGCTTGAATCTAGCCATGAGTAACCTCTAAATCGGTTAATTATTGTCGAGTTGACATCGTATCAGGATGGAACGAGGAACTAACTCTGTTGGTCCTAAGAGAATATTAAAATTTTATTACAATGAAAGGAGGCAGATATTTAATTCCGATCTACTAAAAGGTTTCATGTAAGGCTGCTGGGCAGATAAAAACCGATCAGATGATGTAATACTTCCATAGTTATCGGCCACTCCACCGTTATGCTACTTGACGAAATTTTCGCTAGCGTCCAATGAACAGGGGGAGCTGACAAGCATAACAAGCTTGTTTGACCGCTTAGACCACACTCGCGTAGATGCGCTTGCTTCGCAAAAATATAACACATAGCATCACCCTCACAAAACGCAGTTTTAATGGGGATGTAGTGATATTGCATAAACTCGGTATCGGCAAAGCAACCGCTGTATTAGCCAGTTGAAGAAGCGAGGTTATTGAAACTTATTGACTGAATTAATGATTAACGCTTAATGCCTTAACAACCGCATCGCCCATTTCCGAGGTGGTGACACTTACCGTCCCTTCAGAATAGATGTCTGCTGTTCGCAGGCCATGGTCTAGCACCCGGTTGACTGCCCGAGCGATCGCATCTGCCGCTTCGGGAAGATTTAGTGAATATCGCAATAACATTTCAAGTGAAAAAATGGTGGCCAGTGGATTGGCAATCCCTCGATTAGCGATATCCGGCGCCGAACCGTGAACCGGCTCATACATACCCAAACCTGCATTATTCAGGGAAGCGGAAGGCAACATTCCGATAGAACCCGTTAACATCGCTGCGCAGTCCGACAAGATGTCGCCGAACAGATTACTGGTCACCACGACATCAAATTGCTTTGGAGCTCGCACTAACTGCATCGCCGCGTTATCCACGTACATGTGGCTGAGCTTTACCTCTGGGTAATCGCTGGCAATCGAATCCATAACTTCTCGCCATAACCCCGAAACCTCGAGAACATTCGCTTTATCTACCGAACAGAGGCGCTTGCTGCGCTTTTGCGACAGCTCGAAGGCACTGCGGCCAATACGCTCAATCTCCGTTTCATCGTAGACCATGGTATTAAAACCCTGGCGTTTACCATTTTCCAGGATATCGACACCGCGAGGTTCACCGAAGTAAATACCGCCCGTCAATTCGCGTACGATCAAAATATCTAAGCCCTCGACCAGCTCTCGCTTTAGCGAAGATGCACTGACCAGCTGAGGATACAAAAAAGCGGGGCGCAAATTAGAAAACAAGTCTAGGTCTGAACGCATTTGGAGCAAGCCCTTCTCGGGACGAATTGGGCGATCCAAAGTGTCCCACTGTGGCCCGCCTACCGCTCCCAACAAAATGCCATCACTCCCTGCTGCTTTGGCGACTACCGCGTCGTCCAAGGGCAGGCCGCAGGCGTCGATAGAACAACCACCAATTAGCGCTTCTTCATAAGTAATATTAAGAGCCATCAGTGCGTTAAGCGCATCGATGACTTTTCTCGCTTCGCGAACAATTTCAGGCCCAATACCATCGCCGGGCAGTAAAAGAATGTGTCTAGACATCAGTTTTTTGAATGGAAGAATAGAGTGTTTATTGCTTGATTTGAATGGCGTTGAATAACCAAGGATTCAGTCGCCGGCGTTCTTCTTCATAAATGCGAATAGCATCGGTATCTTCCAATGTTAAATCAATTTCGTCCAACCCTTTCAATAAGCAGCGACGCTGAAATTCATCGATTTCAAACATGAAACACTCGCCAGATGGCGTAAATACGGATTTCTGTTGTAGATCAACCGTTAACTGATAGCCTTCCGTAGCATACATTTCCCGAAATAGTTGATCGATACGATCGCTACTCAAAACGACTGGCAGCAAGCCATTCTTAAAACAATTGTTATAAAAAATATCGGCATAGCTCGATGCGACAATGGCTCGAAAACCATAATCATCCAAAGCCCAGGGCGCGTGTTCGCGACTGGATCCACAACCAAAATTTTCTCGCGCCAGCAATACAGATGCTCGCTGGTAACGAGGGAAATTCAGGGGGAAATCTGGATTAAGTGGTCGACCCTCACAGGATTGACCTGGCTGACCTTCATCTAGGTAACGCAACTCATCAAACAAATTTTTTCCAAAACCACTGCGTTTAATGGATTTTAGAAATTGTTTCGGAATAATCATATCGGTATCGACATTAGCGCGATCCATGGGAGCGGCTATTCCGCTATGTACCGTAAATGATTTCATCTCTTAAAAAAGCCTAAAATTGGAAAAATGATTTCAGTAGTTTAATTCTGACTAAAGCCACCGCACATCGCAAAATGTGTATTAGTTTACGGATTGATTTTAATCGAACAGTCTCTTAAAACCCATCCCGACAAAAGCCAAGATTTGCCGAGCTTTGGCTCATGGTAATTCTGGATAAAATTTGAGAGACATCAGTGGGGATTAGCCGGAGTTTCTCTAAATATCGTCGGAAAATTTTCGATCGAGCAGTTTACGATGAACTGATCTGCAACACAAACTCACTCGGCAGTTAATTTGCTAACGATTTATCTTTCTCAGTAGTTTAGGCATAGATTCATAAAACTTCCGCGCCAAATTGCAAAGTTTCTTGGTTAGCGTAATCAAAACCTTGCCATTTGAGAGTGAGTCTTCATGAAGCTTATCTCTGCTGATTTGCCAAAATCTGATAATTTTTTCCGTTGCCGTCTCGACCAAATCATCGACATGGAACACGAAAAAAAGCTTTTTTGGCGTTTTTTTAGAGCGCTCACTTATCGAAAAACTGGCTCGGCGTATTAGGCTGCTTTTTTATAATGGAAACTTACAGCCTAAACTAAATTTTTAACGGGCAACTAGTTATGAATGCGATTGGCATGGCTTCCAAAGTAGGCCCGAAGTAAAAAATCTAGAGTAGAAGTACACAAAACCGTATCTTCTACTTCAATATTTTAAAAATCTGCTCAAGGGACTCCTTGGCGTCGCCAAACAGCATTTGCGTATTGTCTTTGTAGAACAGTGGATTTT
>JBLIHY010000058.1:0-14286 GCA_047634655.1 Cellvibrionaceae bacterium | reverse complement strand
GGGCAGCCCCGAAAAAATTTTTAAACTACTACCGAGTCAGAAATGAAGAATACCCTAAGATTTCAAATACGCTGTGAATACTTCCCAGATGCTCTGCGTTGCTTGCGGCGATGCCAGTTAAATAGCGCGAGCCGGATGCGGTAGGCTTCGACCCTGCCTCCGCAGCTTTAAAAGCTTAGGGTATTTTTTACTTTTGAACCCGTATATAACTTAAATGTTGACAGAGGTCCTGAACCCGTGGAATTTCGCCGACAAGTGCGCGCTGAGGAAGGCATCAATCTGACGCCATTGATCGATGTTGTCTTTCTACTGTTGATCTTTTTTATGGTGTCGACGACTTTTACCAAGGAGACTCATCTGGCCCTGGATCTACCCGAAGCCAGTGCCGAGGCGGAAAATATCTCTGCGGCGGGAATCGATATCGTTATCAGTGCCAACGGCGATTACCGCATCAACGGTCAGGCGCTGACCAACCAGCAGGTGCAAACCCTTTCTGGCGCTCTGGGTAAAGTGGCTGACGGCAATACCGATCAAACGCTGACCATCACCGCCGATGCCAATAGCCCCCACCAATCAGTGGTCACGGCTATGGATGTAGCCGGCAAGCTGGGATTCGCGCAACTGCGCCTTACCACGCAAAACCCCGACAAAGACAATTGAATCAACGCCAGTCGCGCCGCAGCCAACAATCGCTATTACAGCGCTTCTTCCTCAAGCTTTGGTACCGGCCGCAAACTCCCTGGTCCATCCTCGCCCGCCTGTTGTGGCCTGCCAGTAAACTCTTCGAGCACTTAGCAAAGCGTCGCCGAACCATTCAACAGGTGCATCGAGAGACTTTGCCGGTACCACTTGTTGTCGTTGGCAATATCAGCGCCGGTGGCACCGGCAAAACACCGGTAGTTATCGCCCTGGTCAATCAGCTCGCAAAGCGAGGCGCAGCAATAGGGGTCATTACCCGTGGCTATGGCCGCCTCAATCACCAGCGCTCACCCGTGTTGGTCACCGGCGATAGTCAACTGGCGATATCTGGAGACGAGGCTGCCCTGATTGTTCGAGCTACCGGGGTTCCCGTGGTAGTGGGCAGCGATCGCCTCGCGACAGCGAAATACCTGTTGCAACAGTTTCCAGATCTCGACCTCATCATCAGCGATGATGGGCTTCAGCACTACCGGCTGCCCCGGCAGATGGAGATCGCCGTTATCGATGGAGAACGCGGATTGGGCAATGGCTATTGCCTGCCTGCCGGACCCCTGAGAGAGCCGGTCGAACGGCTGATGGAGGTCGATTGGCGGCTGTGTAACGGCCAGTGGCGGAATCGCCCCGCTGAATTAGCTGCGCTACCATGTGCCGAGATTGCGCTGCGGCCACTGGCTTGGCACCATTTAAAAACCCAAGTGCGATATCCCCTGAAGCCTTTGCCCTGGTCAGCCAAACGCCCGGTGGCGGTGGCAGCCATTGGCCATCCGCCGCGTTTTTTTGAGACCTTGGTAGCACTGGGTGTCCACGCAGAGTGCCGCCCATTTGACGATCACCATCCTTTTGCGCCTGAAGATTTCATCGATTGCGGCAACCGCAGTGTACTAATGACCAGCAAAGATGCCGTAAAATGTAGTGACTTTGCGGGCGAAGACTGGTGGGCGCTGGAGGTTGAGGTCGACTTACCGGAGCCGCTACTGCAATCAGTGCTGAATTTAGTCACCCAACACCGGGGTATTCGGCACAAACATGAAGACATACCCAGTAAAATTAAACAGGGTCTGAAAACCAGATATTTAAGAATACGCTGATCAATTTATCCATGAATTAATCCTCGGTCGAAGAACCAAAATCTCATAAACCAAAGTGCCATCAAGACCACAGCCACGAGCACCAATGATCGCTATGAATACGACAAATGTCCTCGACTTTACGGTGATTATTCCCGCCCGTTATGGCTCATCGCGCCTGCCGGGAAAACCCCTTGAACTTATCGGTGGTAAACCCATAATCCAACACGTAGTGGAGCGGGCACAGCAGAGTCGAGCACAGCGTATCATCGTCGCTACCGACGACGACTCGATTGCCAATGTAGTCAAGGCCTTTGGCGCCGAAGTTTGCATGACCCGCGCAGATCACGCATCGGGCACCGATCGCCTTGAAGAAGTAGCAGAAAGAATCGACTTGCCAGAACAGGCCATTGTCGTCAATGTGCAGGGGGATGAACCGCTGATTCCCCCGGCGGTCATTAATCAGGTGGCAACTCAATTGCAGCGACATCCGCAGGCTTCAACAGCGACGCTCTCGGAAAAAATCAATAATCCAGAAGATTTTGCCAATCCCAATGTGGTTAAAGTGGTGACCGACCGTCGGGGCTTCGCTCTGTATTTTTCGAGGGCGGCCATTCCCCACGACCGCGAGCAACGGGCATCCGCTGGCCAGCGCCACATCGGTATTTACGCTTACCGGGTTGGCCTATTGAAACGTTTTGTACGCTGGCCGCTGGCAACTTTGGAAAATGTAGAAAAGCTGGAGCAACTGCGCATACTGGCCAACGGTGAAGTTATTCACGTTAGCGAGGCGCTGGAGCCGGTGCCGGGCGGCATCGACACCCTGGAGGATTTACAAGCCTTAAGATCGCGATTTCGTCACCTGTAAAACATCTCGAAAATCCTATGAATATCAAAGTATTATTTGTTTGTCTCGGCAATATTTGCCGCTCTCCCACCGCTCACGGACTGTTTGAGGCAGCGGTAAATGGCGCGGGTCTCAATCACGAAATTCTAGTGGATTCGGCTGGCACCGGTTCCTGGCACGTTGGTCGTCCACCGGATGAGCGCGCGCGGCAAACCGCCATCGAGCACGGCTATGATATCGGCCATCTGCGGGCTCGTCAGATTACCGTGGCGGATTTCCAAAATTTCGACTATATCCTCGGCATGGATAAACAAAACCTGGTCGATCTTAAAGCTTTACAGCCCGAGTTCTACCGGGGAGTAGCGGGACTGTTTCTCGAGGTGTCCGGTGTGGGCAAAAGCTTGGAAGTGGGAGATCCCTACACTGGCAATAAAGAGAGTTTCGACAGAGTGATTCGCACAGTGCAAGATGCCTGTGACGGTTTGCTATTACGAATTCGGCAAGATCATGATCTCTGAAAATCACGCTAACAGCGACGGGGTTGCTACGATACAGCAGGAGATCAATCTACAGAGCTTAAATACCCTGCGTGTGCCTTCCCTGGCCCGGTGGTTTTGCCGTATTGAGACGGAGGCCGATATCGAAGCAGCCATCCGCTTCGCCGGCGTTCGTCGATGTCCAAAGCTGATACTAGGCAGTGGCAGCAACCTGTTGCTGCCCGAGCGCTTTGACGGCTTGGCCATCCATGTGGGACTGCGTGGACGCGATGTGCTCGAGGAAGATAATACTTCGGTATGCGTTGCACTGGCGGCGGGCGAAGGCTGGCATGAGAGTGTTCTGTGGTCGATCGATCAGGGCTACAGTGGCCTTGAAAATCTGGCATTAATACCCGGCAGTGTCGGGGCGGCACCCGTTCAGAATATCGGTGCCTACGGTGTCGAACTGGATAGCGTTTTCGAATCCCTGGAAGCCATTGATCTGCACAGTGGCAAGCGCCATCGGATGAGCAAGGCGGATTGTCGTTTTAGTTATCGCGACAGTATTTTCAAAAGTGACCGTGGCAACGATTTACTGATTACTCGGGTGCTACTGCGATTGCACAAACAACCACAGTCTGTGCTGTCTTATCCGGCACTTATCGACTACTTGGCGGAACGGAACATGAAGTCGCCGAGTCCACGGCAAGTTGCCGCTGCAGTCGCAGAGATTCGCCGGCGAAAATTACCGGATCCTGCCAGTATTCCCAACGCCGGCAGTTTTTTTAAAAATCCCATTGTTAGTGCGCGCCTTCATCAAAATCTGCTGAATTCTGAAGCCGATTTGGTCTCCTTCCCCCAGGCCGATGGCCGCTTTAAAATTGCGGCGGGTTGGTTGCTGGAACGAGCGGGATGGAAGGCGCTGAACAAAAATGGCATTGGTGTACACGATCGACAGGCCCTGATATTAATTAATCCCCAGGCGCAACCCGCGCGAGTCCTGCTGGAGTTTGCCGACGAAATACGCGCCAGCATCCGCCAGCGCTTCGGTGTGGAATTGGAAATTGAACCGCGAGTGATTGAATAGGGGTAGCCAACGAGATGGTCGAACAGAAAGTATTACCGCTCTCCTGCAGTAACTGTCGCGATACACGCGCTGATAGCGGGCAGGTTGGCGGCGACCAACGCTGTCGGATCGATATCGAGGATGGCGAATTGCACTACTACCGCCAATGGCTCGACGAGCGGGAATCGGCCGACTATTTTCAACAACTGCAGCAACAAGTTGCCTGGGAGCAAAGCACTATATTTGTCTACGGTAAACACATTGAAATACCGCGACTAAACGCCTGGTACGGTGATCCCGGTTGCGCCTATCAGTACTCCGGGCGGCGCTTCGAACCTCTCCCCTGGCTATCGGTACTTGCAGACTTGAAAGAGCGTCTGGAAGATACCAGCGGCGAGTCTTTCAACAGTGTGTTAATTAATTGTTATCGCGATGGCCGCGACAGCGTTTCCTGGCACAGTGACGACGAACCCGAACTCGGCCACAACCCGGCGGTAGCCTCGATCAGCCTCGGCACTGAACGGATTTTCCAACTGCGGCACAAACGCAACAAAACCCGGAATACACTGAAATTATCGCTAGAGAATGGTTCTCTGCTGGTGATGGCTGGCAGCTTGCAGCACCACTGGCAGCACCAGTTGCCCAAAACTAAAAAAGTCAGTACGACGCGTATTAATTTGACATTCCGCCGGGTGTTACCTTCGACGACATCCCGGTAGATTTTTTAAAGAATACAGCTACTGTTATATCCGACGTGTTCCCAATCCAACGTGTTCCCAATCCAAGCCGGGTTTAGATTAACTCACGTCTTGCAGGGGTATGAAATTGCTCTTGTTATCTTTCTACCAAGTTCAATAACACGCAATAAAACCATCAGTACGCTTTTCCGTGCCGCCGCAGAGCACCCCGGTTTTTGGATCCCGCAGGATAATTTGGCCGCGACCGTAATTGGTTAGATCAGCGTCGACATTTACCTGGTAGCCTCTGTCACTCATAGAGGCCACAATCGCCCCAGGCACATCGTGCTCCAGTCCGACACGTTTGTGGCCAAACCACAGCCAACGGGGACAATCCAAGGCTGCTTGGGGGTTCATGCCGAAGTCGATCATATTGGTGATGACTTGCAGTTGTCCCTGGGGTTGCATATAGGCACCCATAACCCCGAAGGGGCCAACGGGAGCCCCATTGTGAGTGATGAAACCGGGAATGATCGTGTGGAAAGTGCGCTTACCCGGCTGCAGGTAATTCGGATGTTTAGGATCCAAGGAAAAGTCCGCGCCGCGGTTTTGCAGGGAAATTCTGGTACCGGGAACGACCACGCCAGAACTAAAACCGTGAAAATTACTCTGGATAAAGGACACCATATTGCCATCGCGATCGGCGGTTGCCAGATAAACAGTGCCGCCTTTTGTCGGCTTGCCAATAGCAGGGATCAGCGCTTGATCGCTACTCAAGGCCCGCCGCTCGGCGGCAAAATCTTCCGCCAGCAGTAGTTGCGCAACGGTGTAAGGCATTTGATCGAGCTGGGTGATAAACGCCTGGCCATCGGTGCACGCCAGCTTCATAGCCTCGACTTGTTTATGGTAAGTTTCGATGCTGTCTCGCCGATCAAACTTAAAACCTTTCAGAATGTTGAGCGCCATCAAAACTACCAAGCCCTGGCCATTGGGCGGTATTTCCCAAATATCGTAACCGCGATAGTTGAGGCTGATTGGGTCGACCCAGTAAGGCTGATAGGCCGCCAAGTCGGCCTTACGAATCAAACCGCCCGTCTGTTAGGAGAAATCGTCAATTTTCTGCGCCAACTCGCCGCGATAAAAAATCTCGGCGCGGCTTTCGGCAATAGACTGCAATGTTTTTCCATGACCTTCCGCCACAAACCATTCACCCGGCTCCGGGACCTTACCTTCGGGAGCGAAAGTGGCAAACCAGCTCGCTTTTAGCGCGGGATCTTGCAGGTTCTACCCAAAGTCTTACACCGCTCGTTTTCAAAATAAGCTGATAGTCGAAGAGACCGGAAAGCCTTCGAAAGCCATATCGATGGCCGGCTGCAGACTTCGGCAAAAGGCAGCTTACCAAAGCGTTCGCTGAGCGCTTCCCAGGCAGAGAGGGGGTTCCAGGCACAGTCACCGGCAGCCAACCGTTGAAGGGGGATGTTATCGCTGAACCCACGCTGCGCAACAGCCTCTGGCGTCAGTGCCCCCGGCGCTACTGAGCTGGCGTTCAAGCCGTGCAATTTACCGTCCATCCATACCTGGGCAAAAGCATCTCCGTCAAAGCCAAAGCCGCTGGGTTCCACTACCGTTAAGGCCGCTGCCGTGGCTATCGCGGCGTCGACGGCGTTTCCGCCCTTTTTTAGAATATCTAGACCAACAGAAGCCGCCAGCGGTTGCGAGGTAGCCACCATTCCGTTTCGGGCAAAGGTAGCGACACGGCTCGAAGCATAGGGATAGGCATCGTTGTTGAAAATCATAGTGGCATCGCTCGAAAGTTTTATAGGAATACTCTGATTAATTCATCCATGAATTAATCTTCGGTCGAAAAATAAAAATCGAATTTTTGTTTTTCTCGTATTTCCTTGCGCTGTAGGAATCTCTGAAATTCCTTAAATATTTGTTATTAAAATTGGCAGCCCACTATACCTGACGAGGTCGAGGTCGCCGACAAGGTCATCGAGAAAAGCTTTTCACCGTGAAAGGCAAATAACAGTCGAGCTTACCTGGCCCCCCTCAAATCCGTCTTCTTCAGCGAAATAATGGTCTTGCGTGTGGTTAGCCATTAAATACCAGTAAATCGGCCGGAAAGCCGTTGGAGTAACTACCGGCGATCCGAGGTAGTGCAGACGAAAGATTTATTCAGATAGGATTCTAAAAGCGCGCACACCGCCAAAAAAAGCGTTTCTCGGGAAAAGCATGCAACTCGCGCTGCAGCTGCCGTTTGTGGCTGAGCACCAGCGAATCGTACCATCTCGAAAATTGAGAGTTCACTCTGCTTTTTTAATAAATAATTGATTTGCTGTGGGATTGTTACTGTAGGGTCTGTGCCCGGATAGCGAAAGTCGGGCGGAGAGCTATGAGGATGTTGAATAAAGTAACACTGCGACCCGTGATGCATGGCTTTCGCAGCACAGTAAACTCTGGAATCGGTAATAAATATTATCGTTTTTTCGCCGACTTCAAGCTGCCAATATTGTTGATAGCGACGCTAGCCGTGCTACTGGAGTCTTACGCACCCGCTATACAGATTCAGCTTCCCTAGACTACCGTTGCCATTCAAATCTTCGAAAACTTTGCCACTAGCGATGCTGTGACCGGCGGCAAAATCAATAGGATTAGAGGGTGTGAAATTCGCTAGTAATCCAAGGTAACTGAAGCCATTTCACTAGTTGTCATGGTGCTGGATTTTGTCGTAGTGCTAGTTTGCAGCGCTTATTTAGCGCTTTTCAACCGCCTCCTCGTAGGTGATGGTTTCTTCGTTGATTTTGGCGCAATCGATAACGAATTCAATTGCCTTGTCTTCGAGTACAACGGATTCGATACCCGATAACATCTTTTCATTCTGATAATAATAATTCACCACACTTTCGGGATCTTTGTAGCTAGAGGCGGTTTCGTTAACGTACTCTTTGATGCGATCGGCGTCGGCAGTGATCTCGTTATTTTTAACGACTTGGCCAACAATTAACCCCAGAGACACCCGCTTCTGTGCTTCCTCGCGGAACATGTCATCGGGCAGCAGTGACTTCATATCCATGCTTTTATTTTTTTGCATGTTGCCAAATTGTTGAGTCATTTGCTCGCGCAGATTGTCAATTTCCGAGGCAACCAGCGCCTGGGGCAAATCTACTTCGTGCTTTTCCAACAGTTGCTCCATGACGCCGGCTTTAGTTTTGGCCAGCAGCGCACGCTTCAGTTCGCGCCCCATATTGGTCTGGATAGCTTGACGAAAGTCGTCAAGGGAATCGACATCGAAGTGTTTGATAAATTCAGCGTCGATTTCTGGCAAGCGCTTTTCCTCGACTTTCTTCAGCGTTATGGCGAATTCGACATCGGCACCCTTCAAGTCTTCCGCTTGGTAATCTTCGGGGAAAGTCAGTGATAGCGTTTTCTGATCGCCAACTGCCATGCCGACGATTCCAGACTCAAAGCCAGGAATCATGGAATTAGACCCGAGCTGAAGCTTGAAATCGGAAGCATCGCCACCTTGAAACGCTTCACCCTCTTTAGTACCGACAAAATCGATAGTCGCCTGGTCGCCATCGGCAGCAGCGCGATCAACTTCATTGAAGCTAGCTCTCTGTTCTTGCAGGTGTTCGATACCTTTATCGATATCCGCTTCGCTGACTTCGCATTGGTAGCGGCTGACCGTCAAATCTGAAAAATCGCTCAAACTCACTTCGGGATAGACCTCAATAGTGGCGACGTATTCCAGATCTTTGCCGGCCTCCAGCGTACTCACTTCAATTCGTGGATGTCCCGCGGGGTTTAACGATTCCTGTTCCAGAGCCTCCAGGTAGGAGCTGTTGATCAAGTCACTGGCGACTTCCTGGCGCGCGGAGCTGCCAAATTGACGATCGATAATTTTCATGGGCACTTTGCCCTTGCGAAACCCTTTTATACTGGCACTTTTCGCGACTTCGACGAGCTTTTCGTTGACTTTAGCGTCTAATTTTTCAGCGGGTACGGCAATCGTTAGTTTGCGCTCTAAACCGGTCGTAGTCTCTATGGAAACTTGCATTTCTATCCTCGGGGAACTGGAAGTGTGGTCGGAATTAGGCCGAATTGAGTCGGCCTTTAGACAAAAATATGGTGCGGACGGAGAGACTCGAACTCTCACACCTTTCGGCACCAGAACCTAAATCTGGCGTGTCTACCAATTTCACCACGTCCGCATATTTTGTATTATCGTGGCACTGACCCATCAAATGAATTGTCAATCAATAGGGTGTTGCTAAGTGCAGGTATTTATTAGACCGGCTCACTTATTCCGGATTAACAACTAACTAGAAGCTTCTCCGCAATGTTTATTATCGGCGAGCAAAACTCTAAGGTCTTACAAAGGTCAGCGATTTTGCCACAGGGCTAACATCGGTTCAACCACAGGTTTACCAAACACTGCCAAGATTAAGTGTTTAAAGAAACGAGTGACCTCACTAAGAAGAAATGAAAGCCAGCGAAAAGGCATGACCCACTTCGTTCAACAAGCCCGCAATCTGCCGTTTGAGTAAAATGCTGTACCTGGATACTCCAAGCGCTATACCATCGATGTTTTAGAGCAGAAATAAGTGCGCCGGCTAGACTTTCGGTAGCCTTGGTCTGCACTAGGCTTCAAATACCTTTGTTTTCAATATCTTTATTAGTGAGCTAACAATAGCTCGAGTAGTTTTTAGGCGCTCGCTAGAGCTGGGCCTTTATCCTCGGTATACTCTGCTCACTTTTTGTTTTATAGACGACTTCCCCAACTTTCGTTATTCAATTATTTATTGGCCACTTATGTTTGATAATCTCACCAAGCGACTTTCCACCTCACTCAATAAAATTTCCGGGAAGGGGCGCCTATCCCACAGTAATATTCAGGATGCTCTGCGAGACGTGCGTAAATCCTTACTGGAGGCGGACGTATCACTAGTGGTGGTCAAAGACTTCATCGAGAAAATTCGCAAGCGTGCGGTTGGTCAAGAAGTGGCTCGCTCTCTCAGCCCCTCTCAGCAATTTATCAAAATCGTTCAGGATGAATTGACCTCGATGATGGGCGAAACCAATCAATCCCTGAATCTGGCGACAACACCTCCAGCCGTTGTCTTGATGGCCGGTTTACAGGGTGCCGGTAAAACCACATCAGTAGCAAAACTAGCCAACTACCTGCAAACCCGCGAAAAGAAAAAAGTCATGGTCGTTAGTACTGACATTTATCGCCCAGCGGCAATTCAACAATTACAAATACTGGCTGCCGAAGTAGACGCTCAGTTTCATCCATCGTCCACCGATCAAAAACCGGAGGCTATTGCCAAATCGGCTATTGCCGCCGCTAAAAAACAGCATTTGGATGTAGTCATTGTCGACACCGCTGGCCGACTGGCGATCGACGATAACATGATGAAGGAAATTCAAGGCTTGCAAAAAGCCATCAACCCGGTGGAAACACTTTTCGTCATCGATGCAATGATTGGCCAGGATGCCGTCAACACCGCTAAAACATTCAACGATGCCCTGCCCCTCACTGGAATCATCCTAACCAAAGCCGATGGCGACGCTCGCGGTGGCGCGGCGCTTTCGGTAAGAGCAACCACCGGAAAACCCATAAAATTTCTTGGAATGGGCGAAAAAGTCGATGCCCTGGAACCGTTTTACCCGGATCGATTAGCCTCGCGCATTCTCGGTATGGGCGACATGCTGTCACTGATTGAAGAGGTAGAACGCAAGGTCGACAAGGACAAGGCGCAAAAACTGGTTGAAAAGATCCAAAAAGGGACGCGTTTTGATCTCGACGATCTCAAAGAACAATTCCAGCAGATGGATAACATGGGCGGCATGTCCAGTATGCTCGAAAAAATGCCCGGCATGGGCAACATGACCCAAATGGTTGAGCAGGCAAATATGGGATCTCAGTTTAAAAAAATGGCCGTGATCATCGACTCCATGACCCCTGTCGAGCGCAAAAATCCCGACATCCTCAACGGTTCGCGCAAGCGGCGAATCTCACAAGGCTCTGGCACCCACGTGCAGGATTTAAACCGTCTTCTCAAGCAGCACAAACAAATGGCCAAGATGATGAAAAAGATGAAGGGCGGGGGCATGAAAAAAATGATGCAAGGGCTTGGCGGCATGCTCGGTGGTGGCGGTGGCGGCATGCCGCCAGGTTTGGGTCGCTAAGATTTAGCGACTCTCTCCAAGCCAGCATTAATACCAGCCAATACTTGTAAAGCAAACACCGGGGATTACCAATCCCCGTAAGCAGGCAACGGCGTAGTGTTACAGAAAATACTACAGCGCATTTTAATTTCAAATCTAAATATAAAAACAGATTAAGCTTCCGCCTAAGCTTTTTACGATCCCCCAATATCCTTCCCTGATAATTTCCTTTTACCATCTTTACTTACTCGTGAAGGACATAACGGGAGGCGGTGAATCAGTTGTCCACTTCGTTGAAAATTTATTTTTGAAGGGGGCTCAAGCTTCGCGAGCGCACGTCTTATCGCACTCGGGCTGGTTACAAATCAATAACTCGATTTCTTCAGTCTTAGGGCAAAACAATTCAAGCAAGGCAGAAAGGCGGTCCATAATTGTACGATAAGATAGGTTTTATGATTAATATGCCGCCAGTTGTACTGCTGGTTAATATATATTACTAATCCAAATTAACGTCACTATCAGTTCATCACAATAACTCCATTAAAATAAATGAGGAAACGCAAATGATCGTATTAAAACCCCGCCAGTCAGTACCGGCACTTAATATTGAAACCTTGCAGGGACCCTGGTCATTATCTGACCAGTCACCGCAAAACTTCACCATGGTCGTTTTTTATCGTGGCTTACATTGTCCTCTGTGCAGTAAATACATCAAGGAGCTGGATAAACTGGCATCCGAATTTGCAGCGGCAGGCGTGTCAATACTGGCATTAAGCAGCGATGATAAAGAACGCACCGAGCAGGCTCAATCAGACTGGGAGCTAAGCAATATCAATCTCGGTTATGGTGTCAGTGTCGAACAGGCACAAGCCTGGGGATTGCATCGCTCAGCCGGTAAAGGCAAGACCTCTATTGGTATCGAAGAATCAGCCGAATTTAGTGAGCCAGGCTTGTTTCTGATCCGTCCAGATCAAACCCTATACTGGAGTCAGGTGAGCACCATGCCTTTTGCCCGTCCTCATTTTCGTGAAGTGCTGGGTGCACTGGGTTTTGTTATCGAGAATGACTATCCTGCGCGTGGCGAACTGGTTTAGTATCTTAAAAACGATAGAACGCTAGCAGGAACGGTAGCGTTCTATCGTTATATTTTTTACGCCGGTATTTAAATAATCAATACTGGCTGATTAGATTAGAGGGTATCTGCAGTATTAATTTTCGACGAGAAGCCGATCTATTTTTTGATTGGCTGTAACAATAAACCCAATGATGGGAGGCATGTTGAGAAACGAAAAAAGTCAACTATTTTTTTATTAATTAACTTTTTGTAAAGCAATTACAACTTGTACTAATTTTGAAAAATACTGAGGGTTAATTTGTACAACAAAGTGACCTCCCTTAGCTCTCAAAAAATTTATATTTAGGCATAATTGATTAAACACGTCCATTGATCTTTTATTTACAAGACAATCGTTACTTGCTTGAACATAAGTACACGGAATAGACATTGAATCGTTTGGGCGAACTAAGCTGGCTATTACATTAAGCCGGTGCCTTAGGGTTGAATTATTTATTAACTTGAGAGATGAAAAAAATAACTTAACCAATTTTTTATTGTTGCGTTGAACAAAAAAATCGAACTTAAAATGAAATCAGGGATTAAGCCTGAACGAACTAATTTTAAGGATAATAACTTATTAAAACGACTAAATTTTTTTTGGATTTTCCAAAAAACTAGCAGCAAATATAATATGTTTAATATTCAAATTTGGAAGCAAGGATAATTGGTAAGCAATGTAACCAGAATAAGATTCAGAAAGTATTATGAGTTCATCATTGTCAATTAAGGATGCGATTTCTAAAGCCTGTTCTTTAGGCTCTTGAGCATCTAAAGAATTTAAACTAATAACCTGAGTATGAATATTATTAGGTAATTCACCTAACAATGGATCAAACAATTTTCCTGTTCCATCCATTCCAGGAATAAGTATAAGTTTAATCGGACTATCCTCTTAGCTTATAGCGGGAGGCTACGGATCAGTTTTACGCATCGTTGAAAATTTATTTTCGTTGGGCGTCGTCGACTGTCATTCGTGTTGTTAGGGCGTCGTTTAAGGGGCCGACAAGCGTCAGCGAGGAAGTCCAGCGCCACGCGCTGGGCTTTACAACTTTGTTATGTAAGTTTTTACACGCTTCTGAAAGGAGATCATCTGTTGCCCCAGATCTTCGCTATTGCACGATTTGTCCCTAAACTACTGACGATCAAGCAGGTAATCCCAACGCATCCGAAAATAAAGCCGGGTGCGACCGCAGCAATTTGTGAGAAATAAAATCCAGCGAATGCTAGTGCAGCGGTAAGTAATAGGAACAATATACCTACAATAACCAAAACGGTTCTATGTGAATTTCTATAAGAATAGTCACTCTCCCCGGCCTCAAAATAAGATAGCAATGGCGAAAATATTTTTCTTAAAATATCTTTCATGATTTTTGGTCGATACCTTTACACATAACAGGAGGCAGTGAATCGGTTATGCTCCTCGTTGAAAATTTATTTTGATGACGCCCGGCTAAGCGGAGCAGTGCGTAAGCCCGCCCCAGAACCACTCGATTTTTTGCGTGAAAACATAACACTTTTGCTATGTTTTTGCATATTGAAGCAGCTCATCGATACATGCACAAATTTTTTCGTAAGGACTACACCCATCACCGTAAAATGCATGAGCAGCATTAGCTTCTTTGGTACAGCCTCTGTATAACTGGATATAATTATGCCATGTTTCATTAAATTTTTCTAAATTAGATTTTGGAATATAAAAACGAAAAATTGATACTGCTCTTAATAGCTTAGACTGAGCTTCTTTTAAACTTTGGAATACCCTTGAGTTATGCTCGGTGCCTTTAGGATATATCCCTTCTAGTATTGTATATATTGAACTTATAAATTCAGACTTGGCTTCACGTGTCATATTCACTTTGTGAATATACAATAATAAAAAAGCACCAATTAACGCTGCAATTATTGTGGCGGAAAGAATAATAAGGTCAGTAATTTTAAATGCATCGGGATATACGTATTCCATAACCTTTATTACACCGTTTATTAGTACACCTCTCTAACAAAAATAACGCCCGAAACACATGAAAATTGAAGCGCAGCGAAATACTTTTTCGTATTATTACGTTTATGGGTAGTTGACGCCACCATTTGGTTGCTTGCAACTAAAAATACGTTTAAAAGACTTTAACCAACCTTTAAAAAAACCATATTTCTTAAGAGCAA
>JBLIHY010000057.1:0-14472 GCA_047634655.1 Cellvibrionaceae bacterium | reverse complement strand
ACAAACAGCGAATATGGCACTAAAACGTATGGGCTTTGAGAAACAGCTAGTAGCACATGGTTTGCGAGCACTGGCCAGTACCACGCTGAACGAACAAGGCTTTGATGCTGACATTATTGAGGCGGCCCTTGCCCACGTTGGCAATAACGAGGTCCGCAATGCCTACAACCGCGCCGACTACATACAGCGTCGAATCCCCTTAATGAGTTGGTGGAGTGAGCATATAGAACAAGCCTCTACAGGCAACTTGAGCGTTACCGGCAATAAAGCACTGAAAATTGTCGGTGGTTAGTTTTCCTGAAATGACTAGTGGCCCATTTTCACCTTAAACACAGCTTCTAGCTTCACCACGCTTCATAGGTGGTTATTTCGTGGAGCATTCCAAAAAGTCTGACGCTAAAACGATACTGAGATCATGAAACACCCACGGGTGAAATGCTGGGAAGAACCTAAAAAAATTGGCAAAAAATTATAGTGAGGTGTGTTAGTTAAAAAATAAGGCTACTTCACCGATCCTTAGCTAAAAAGTAGAAAGTTTTTTACCCCTCCCCTCTCTCTCAATTATCCACTCCAGAACGAAACCGCTTTGAAAAAATTTCTGTGCGTTTAAAGGTTATCGAGGATATTAAGGTAGTTGCATTAGCCTAAACAGCTCATTCTCAAAAGCTTGGTGATAGTGATTGTCCGACTGGTGGTATTGCTCTTTCAATCGGTCGAATGTCCGTTGGTGCATCCCCTTCCTTTTGGTGCATCCGTAGTCACCATTGAAATCTGCAAAAATACGCTGGCCTAAGCTATCCCGTTTATCTCTTAATCGCTCTATGTAGTTGTTATTCTTTGATCGGTAGGTGAGATCATAGCAATGTCTGCAAAGAAACAGGGGGCCATCAGAGGCAAGTACCGCCACGCGCTTATGGCACTTAGGACATAGGAACCACTGGCGGCTATTGCCATAATGACAAGGCGTGTAGTCATAATAAATTTGCTGTTGTACGGGTTGCCATTCTTCATCGTGTTGCTTGAATCGATAATCTAACCGTAGATAACGGCTGTAAGCAATAAAACGAATATTGCCGCTGGGTTTACCTCCACAAGTCCAGGATAGTTCCCCATGGGTGCTTGGCTTTAAATAACCTTGCTTGTGCATATGGCGAATATCAATACGCTTGGTCGATTCAGTGGTGGCTTTACTGTTCCACCGAGAATAACTGCCGCTGCCAATACCACCCATTATCCAATCTCCAATTTTTTAACCGAAATCATTAGGCAAGTTTAAGTCCCCGCCTTTTATATTAGAGTAGGTACGATTTTTCTAACCTTTTAAAAATAAAATAATACCGAAAATGTAAACGTGAAGATTAACCTACTGCAATATGACCATAAGCCATGCCGTTTTGATTCCACCGAGCAAGCTTTACGCAATGTGCCAACCCTTCTGTGGGTTTATACCAAGTCAATTATTAACCATACCCTATGGTGATATATAAAGGTGTCCACGTTATGAACACAGCACCTACCCATAATGCGTTCACTCTGTGAACCGAACAAACCTTCCTTTTTCATTTCTTAGCCTGCTCTGGTTCACACTATGAACCGAACTTTGTTCATGCTGCGAACAGGGCTTTTTGTTATTTTCTAGGCTGAACTGCCGTGGTGGTATCGTGGTCGATTTAACATCGAGTTTACCGTCACATTCATCAATTGAATGCCAAGTCAGAGCGTACAATGTGCAGGCTTTACCTGGGTTCATAAAGCGGCCTTGGCGAGTCAAAAGGATCATTTTGGCCTCCAATAATTTATCGCGGTATTTGGTAATGGTTTGCGGGCAAGTAAATCCTCTTGCTGCCATTAGTGAACGCGCCAGTGATAGGTCTCCATTATTAGAACCGTTATATTGCCTCGCTAGCTCCATCAAAAGCTTAACCGCGTAAGCATGTAGATGGATATAATCGGAGTGGTTCATCACGACGATGGGGATACCGGCAAACCGTCCTTGGTTTTTACGGCGTTTGTTGTTGTTACTCCTACTCATCGCTATTACTCCAATTCAACCACGACCTTTACATAGGCTTCTTCTACCCATTGATCACGCAGCTCTCCTTTACCACTAAATATCCGTTCTTGAGCCTCCCGTTTAGAATCAGCAAGCACGGCGACTTCCGTTATGGTGGGAGTGCAAATTTGAATAAGGTAGCGTGTCGTCATGCTGCCACCTCAAAAAAGCCCGTATTTTTAACGAGTTACGGACTTTTTAATGTCCAAATTATCCTAACAGAGCCGATAGGATCCTGTTGTTTTGACAGCACCAATCATTCAAGGGCTAGCAATAAGCAGCGAACGGGTAATGGGCCAGAGCTTATCTCGGCCACACCGTCTGAATTGACGGAATAACACAAGGTTGAGGTTGGGCTTATATAAGCCCAACACAGAATTTCTATGTCGAACGATTTAACCGCGCTTACAGCGACGACCTTCCCAACACTTCTTCGTGTTACAAACGCTCAATGAAAGTTCGGGAACTCACTGAAAAATGGACCAAGGAATACAACCAGGGCGTTACTAGTAAGTAAAGATTTTATACAGGAACTGCATGTGTTGAGACCGCAGCCCAAGCGAGGAGGGTTTTTAACGCTACTGCAAGAGAATGGCGTTGTCGATGTTGCCCAGGCTGGGCGCTGCTATTAGGCTGAACCACAATTAATTGGTCGCAGCTAACCTGGTCAGCTATCAATCAATCTTATAAAAATGCAGCGTGGGCACGAGAAAGGTATAGCGACGAAATTACAATAAGTTTGACTACTCCGGCGAGCCAAGGGATGTCATCAAATCAAATTATTTTGTAAGCGGGAGCGTGGGGACTATAAGAATGTGAAACAGAAAAAACTATTGAACACCGCTATTTTCAGCTAATCGTTCAATAAACGCCCATTCTCTAAGAGCTGGTGGAAGCCTGTACCGAGGATGTTTGAGGTTCAGCAAAACCTGTGTACGCTCGAGCTACCGCTAAGAAAATTATCACGTACCACTGTATAAAACTGGTAGAAGAGCACGTCGCAACAAAAACCATGATCATCACTAAAATTGCCACCAGCAAATCTTTGTGATCCGTTCCCATAACACCTTTTTTTGCAGCCATGTCGCGGATTAATATTATAAAAACCATGATAAAGGGGATCAGCGCCGCCAAGCCTTTCCTCAAAGCAATTTCAAGGTACATGTTAACAATATCGATAATACCCTCGCCCTGCATGCTTGCCTGTAGGGCGGGATCGCTCATGAAGTTTGCCGAGCCGAAAAGTAGATTATTTGATACAGCGCTCATAGAATTACTAATCAGGTCGACACGATATTGAAAAGTTCCCTCGGGATCAATTGCCGAGAGATCGCCAACAGCCAGAAATAAAATGACTGATACAACCAAGCCAGTTCCTACAGCTGACATAAGGAGCTTCAAGACTTTATTTAACTTCATGTAGTAAAGCATTGCTATCCCGATCATAGCTACTAGCCAGCCACCGCGAGAGTTGGTGAAGATTAAAACCGTCAGGTAAACAAGCATTAAAGGGATTCCAAAAAGGGGCTTAAGCTGTTTTTTTTGCATCATAAAATAAGCTGTAACAATCACTATAGCCGAATAAAGCGCTACCGCTAGCGGCTGTAGCATGGCCCCCCCAGAAGCGCGGGTCACAAATCCCCGCGAGTAAGGAATTAGAGCGGCCGGCCCGTAGACCAAGTTCATCGCCTGTAAAATTTCCCCATAGAGACGCCAGCCGACTAAACTCCCAGCAATAGAAATAAAGGAAATGAAGGAAGCGCTGATCAAAAAAAATGAAAAAAACCAGTTTAGTGAGTGCGGACTTCGCAAATAGTAACTAATGGCAAAGTAAATAGCGCCGTACTCTATAACGGAATCGAATATATTACGGATAATATTCGCTATCGTTCCCGAGCGAACCTCCAGAAGCGTTGTTACCAGAAAGAACATCAAGAAAAAAGAATCACTCAAGCGGAAAACAACACCATCCTCTAAAGCTTTGTTGATGTAAGAAAAAAATAGAGGGAAGAGCAGCGAGAGGACCAACAGTTTGGGGAAGTTAACACCCCAAAGATAATTCACCAGAGGGAAGGGGATTTGGAAGACTTGAAGAGGCAGTATCGGTAAGAGACCGATAAAATAAAATAGTTTTAGTTCTGGTGGGTCCTCCCTTAGGCTCATCGCAATGGCGATGCCAAATACAGCAACTACAAGCATACCGCCAAACATAGCGGCCGTTAGTATCCCCACCCAAATAAAACCGAGTTTTATAACAACGCTTCGATTAAAATTAAAAAAGCTAATGACTATGCCCATCGCCACAGCGAATGTAAGAATGATATAGGCAACAATATTTGCGGGCATTTATTTACAATACTTTATAGGTTTTCGAAATTATTATTGTATATCCAATAATAATTCGAGTGGGCATTTAAGTTCCCGATGCAGAAAATGCAGACATTAAATTTATGGTTTTAAATAAAACAGGCGGCGAGCAATTGTCTCATTATTTGAGATGGGCTTATTCGAATAATCGACTGCGGATAATCAATGTTTTCACCGGCATCTAGGACTTAGTGGTATTAGCCGATGCCAGGAGATCGTACTGTTTTTTAAAAACACTATAGTAAGAGTCGTATTTACTGACTTTATCCAGGTCGACATTATTTATCACCACTCCCGACAGGGGGGCATTGACCGCCCGTAGATAATCCAGGCTACGTTTAGCAGTTCCAATGGGTGTCGAATGGGATTTGACGACATAGACAACGGAGTCGACCCTGGAAGCAGTGACTTTTGTATCGCTGAAGACACCAGTCGATGTCGAATCGATAATGATTCGGTCATAATTTTTGCTGAGGTGATTAAGCAACTGTAGGAAATTCCTCGAACCCAGCAACTCAAGAGGGCTTTTAAGAATACTGCCCGCTAAAATGACGTCGACCTTAGAACCTGGAAGCTTGTGAATACACTCGGCCAATCTGACTTTACCAAGAATAATATCGGAAAGCCCCTTGGTTAAATCCGGCATGCCCAATACTTGGAACATGTTGGCATCTCGCATATCGGCTTCAACCAATAGAACTTTTTCCATCTGGCCGAAGGATTCCGCCAGATTGATCGCGAGTGTCGATTTACCCTCGCCTTTGACGGATGAAGTGACCATTATAGTTTTAATTGGTTTATTAGGATTGCTAAAAAGTATGCTCGTGCGGATGTTACGCACTGACTCTACAAATCCCATTTTTCCTTTATCGGTGGAGAAGCCGTGAAGGGCATTTTCACTTTTGTTGTATTTGTCTTTCGGCAGAAAGCCAAGTGTAGAGGATTTAAGTTTCCGCTTTACGTCTGATGCTGACCTTACCGAAAAATTTATTAAATCCAGCAAAATAATCAACCCTGATACAAAACCAGCAGAGAGAATTACCGCCGCAACAACAAACTTTTTCTTGTTGGGGCCTTCGGGAATAGTCGCTGGAACTGCGAGATCAATCACACGTGCAGCAGGGGTTTCGAAACGATTGTTATCCTCTGTTTCTTTGCCTCGGCTTAAAAACAAGTCGTATAGTTGTTGATTAGTCTCTACCTCTCTTTGCAATTCGCGTAGTCGGATCGCTTTGCGCCCAATATTTTGCAGACGCTTCTGAGTTAAAGCGATTTGCTCCTTGATGTTGCGCTCTTTATCTAACGCCACTTGATAAGTGTTGTAGAGCCCTCGCGATACAATGCCCAGTTGATTTTCTAAATCTTTAACCACCTCTCCCTGTACCCTTAAAGCTTCTTGCAGAACAGGGAACATAGGACCATAACGCTTACTAAGCGTAACGACGCTACGGTCAGCATCCCTCTTCTCTTCAAGCAAACGCTGAATTACAAGGCTACCGAATATGGCGGGGATTGCCAACATTTGCTCAATTGAATAATCATCGGTATTGCGAACCTGCCGATATAAACTTTCTGATTCAATACGTAATTCACGCGCTTCGAGCAGCGCTTCTCTCAGTTGCGTCAACTCCCCAGAATCGAGCGTACTCACGCCCGCAATATCGACGAGCTGCTCCCGTTCCTTATAGTCTTGCAGTCGATCCTCAGAATCTTGCAGAATTTGACGTAATCCACCGAGGCGTTCTTGTAACCAAGCAGAGGCTTTTTGTATCACCACTAGTTGCGATTCAAAGTGGCTTTCAATGTAAGCATCCGCTACTGCATTAGAAATATCGGCCGCTAGTTGCGGATCTTGACTGGTGAAGCCAATCCTAACCACGTGAGTCTCGTAAACAGGCCTCACAGTGAGAGCTTTCCCAATACCTTTGACCAATTTGGTTCTGATTAGTAAATCCATCACCTCTTCACTGAGTTCGGGCTCATCTTCTTTTTCTTTTGAGAGAAATGATGCGAGTTGGGGAAAGGATGAAGCGAGAAAGCTCTCTTTTTTAGGTTGTTGGCGAGGGTCAAGTTCAGGGTGACGAACTAAGTCTAATCGGTCGACAACTTTCTCAATTAAACTCCTGGAACGAAAAATTTCGTACTGAGTAGCATAGTATTGTCGATCTCGACGATCACCACCGTAGAGACTCTGAATTTGAATGACATTCGCTGGCGCGCTCTCAATGACTATTGTTGCCTCAGCTGAATAAGTCGAACGCATGGGTTTGACTAAAATAACGACAATGACAATCGCCGAAAACACGGCTGCCATTATTATCCACTTGCCATTTAATAGCAGGCGGACGTAGCGTCCCAAGTCGATGTCGGAACCACTTGTCTGAGTATTTTGTGGATTTGCCGGCGCAGGAATGTTGTTGGTTCCCGCATCAGCTCCTGTCGATGCCGCGGCAGCAAAGGGAGACTGAGTTGTATCCATAGTTGACCTAAGTGAAAGCTTGGAAGTTAAAATGGTTAGAAGAAACGACGAGGAACCGTGATGACATCGCCTGGCTGGATCATGTAATCCAGGTCTACAATCACCCTGTCGGCTTGATCCTGGTCTTCCGAGGTGACGGCGATTTTTGTCCTCGCAGCCCGTTCTGTAAAGCCTCCCCCCAGGGCGATCGCCTTGTTCAAAGTCAGGCCTGGACGATAAGGGAAATTACCCGGATCTGCAATCTCACCACTAATGTAGAAGTCGCGGTAAGTTTCCATTGTGATATGCACATTCGGGTCCAACAAGTAGTCGCCATCAAGTCCGAAAGTGATTAGTTCTCGAACCTCTCCCAGAGTCATACCTTCGACGTTTAGACGCCCCAAGTAAGGATAGGTGACAGACCCGCCCTCATCAAGCTGAGTTGATAGCGTTAAAGAAGCTTCCTCTAAAACGGTGATTTGGATAATATCACCGGGAATCAGCGTATAATTCTGCGGAGTATCCGACTCGTTAGATAAGGCGTCACTCCGTGTGAGATTGAACGAGGGTTCCCTGGATGAGGCACCATTTTCCAAAGCAAGAACTGCCGATGACTCATTTTGAGCACAAGCTGTTAGAGAAATGAGCAGCGACAACAGGATTAAGCTGTCGAGTAACGAAAATCTGATGGCGCTAAGAAACATATGAAAATATTTATATTTGTTGACAGGATTAGAGCGTCATTACAACACGCAGACCGTAAATGTCTTGTTGGTATTGTTCGACATTATTACCGCTGGAGGTGCGTTCCTCGTTTTGTAAAAATAGCGATAAGGCTAACCATCGCCGGAACTGATAGCTGAACTCTGCACCATAGTTAGTAACATCATCCTTGCGACTGGGTGAATGGTCCTCTGCAGTATTACTGACATCAAAGGTGGTGCGGAAATCATCTGTCCACAAATGAGACCAGGAAATACCATTGGCCTGAGAGACGACGATACCACCTACTTCACCCCCCAGCGACTCTTCGACGGTATTTGTACTACTAACGGTTACTGAAGAGTAACTAAGCGGTAGCCAGACGAACACAATATCCCAGGAATCTTCTTTGGAGGCTGTACCGGAAAGCTGTTCCGTTTCAGTTTGTCCCAGTTCCACATCCAAAGCTAGAAAGGAATACGGTTGATAACCTAGCCCTATCGATCGGATCGTTTCGTCAGAACCATCACCACTAGGATAGCGGGATTCCGTGTACATCCGATTGAGTATCAATTGGACCGTTGGCGCAACATTCCAATATAACAGGATGTTGCGCCCAGACTCATCTAAATCAAACTCTCCCGTCTCTTTAAGGTTAGTTGTATAGCGACGCTCCTGCTCTCGCAGATTTAGCTGCACTCCAAGTATAGAGCCGATAAATTCGCCACTATACGTCAATTCTGCGGTATTGGAGTCGTATTCATCCAGGCCGCTCGACTCATCCAGATTATCTGGGATACCGGATATAGAGTCTTCTCCCCGTTCATCGTGAGACTTTTCTAAACTCAAACTGAAATCCACACGGTGTAACTCATCTGGGAATAGAGCTGCTGTTATATCAATGAGCTCATCCGTATAATCTTCCGTCTCCCGCGAAGCGTGCGTTGCATCTTGCAAAGTATAGGTAAGCGAAATCGGGTGTATCTGATCGTCAAAGAGGATTTGTAGTGAAGGAGAAAATGCCAGTATGTCCGTAGACACTACATTTTGTTCTGCGAGATAAAGATTACTGTCGTGAAAGTACTCGACGGTCAATCTTGGAATAAGGTCAAAGCGTCCAGCTGTAATCACTCCCGGATCCTGAGCAAGGACCGATGGTGATACCGCGCTAATAATCAAGAGGGCTAGTCGTGTTGTTTTTGCTCTCAATTTCTTTACCTTAAATGACTAAAAAAACAATTTCGCCAGCGCTGGTGTAAAGCGACCGTTTTTCCGTCGCGCTACATTGTACATTACCTAGAGTAGATTGCTGGAACAATTCTCTGCTGCGCGGATCGCGTCAAATAACTTACTAAACTACAACGGCTGGAAACCAGCGGTCATCGATATCTGCGACGCACATGGGCGCGTGGTCAAGATAGTGAGCGGATTTGTTTAACTTTACTTATTTTAGTTGCAAGGTTTCGTTGCAAGCGGAAAAACTCGGATAACGCTCACTATCCTGTACACACAAGCGGCGTTGAAAATCAGTCTTTAGTCCGCGAGTTGGGATTTCACCTTACAAGCTAATACTTAATGTTGTTCATAGCAATGGTATTTATTTTCTCAGACACTTTATAATCGTTCATCCTAAACTAAAAACATGGTGTTAAATAAATCTTGTCCGTCCCTTTATTGGAATGCCGCAAATTAGCCTGTGAGCGCGATGGTCGCATCTTGTTTCAGGACCTCGACTTTACTGTCGACGAAGGGAGCTTGATGCAGATCGAGGGCCCGAATGGTTGTGGCAAAACCACTCTTCTGAGAGCGTTGGTTTCTCTATTTCCCGACATCACCGGTCAGATCTTATGGCGCGGCTCCCCGATCGACAAAAACCGATATGAGTTTTTGTTTAACCTGCTGTTTCTGGGTCATCTCCCAGGTATAAAAAAAAATCTGACGCCTCGAGAGAACCTGCGGTTTTTGTCCAGCTTGCATCAGACATTATCGATTGAAAATATTGACCAGGCTTTGGAAAAAGTCGGCCTTTACGGTTACGAGGATGTGCCTGGATATCGTTTATCGGCCGGACAACTGCGCCGAATCGCACTCGCTCGCCTACATTTGAGCAGCGCAAACTTGTGGATTCTCGATGAGCCTTTCACGGCAATTGACCAACAAGGCGTCGCCAATCTGGAAACACTCTTGCTCAAGCATACTCGCGCTGGTGGCTCTGTTATCTTCACCACCCACCAAGCATCCTCTTTAAAGGAAGTACATCGACTTAGTCTGGTTGAATATTTGCCTACTGGGACACGTTCAATGCAAGCGGGTCACGCCGATGCCTGACGCTAAGCGTTCAAGTCTAAGACAGAGTTTCTTTGCAGTGCTTAGACGAGATTTAACCGTTAGCTTCCGCCAGCCCGGTGATTTGTGGAATCCCGTATTCTTCTTCCTAATGGTGGTGACTATAATGCCACTCGGAATTTCTCCGGAAGCTGAAAATTTATCCTTTTTCGCTCCCGGTTTGTTATGGACTCTCGCACTATTGGCTACTCTATTATCACTAGACGGCCTGTTTCGCAGTGACTACGAAGATGGCACCCTCGAACAGTTAATTCTCAGCCCTCAGTCTTCTTATTTTATGATCATTGCCAAAGTATTAGCTCACTGGTTGACCACAGGCTTGCCTCTGACATTAGCGGCACCCGTTCTGGGCTTAATGTTGTCTTTGCCCACAGAAGGTTACTTACCCCTGATTCTAACGTTTTTTATCGGCACAGCCACCCTCAGCTTACTGGGGTCCATCGGCGCCGCCTTGACCGTTTCGCTGCGCAGGGGAGGACTGTTGCTCACGTTAATTACTCTGCCTTTTTATGTGCCCGTGCTCATTTTTGGTACCAGTGCCGTAAGAATGGCGATAGAAGGCTTTCCTATTGGCATTCCTCTAGCGGTGCTGGGAGCTTTTTGTGCAGGCTCTTTAGTACTGGCGCCCCTGGCGGTCGCCGGCATGCTACAAGTATCGATTGAATCCTAGAACAGAGGTAGAATTTTGAATTGGCAGTGGTTTCATCGTTTGGGGTCCCCTCGCTGGTTTTATGAGAAGACCAGTAGCTGGATGCCCTGGCTAGGCCTATTGGCACTGCTTGTACTGTTAATAGGTACTGCTTGGGGTCTCGGCTTTGCGCCGATGGACAGCAAGCAAGGCAATAGCTATCGCATTATTTATATTCATGTTCCCTCGGCTTTCCTTGCATTGGCGGGATATTACGTCATGGCGTTTGCTGGAGCCATCGGACTCATCTGGAAGATGAAGTTGTCGTATATGGTAATGCGGAGTGCTGCATCTATTGGCGCAGCTTTCACCTTCGTATCATTAGTCACCGGCGCAGTCTGGGGGAAGCCGACGTGGGGAACCTGGTGGGTTTGGGATGCCAGAATCACTTCAATGCTAATTCTTATGTTCCTCTATCTGGGCGTTATAGCACTTCACAACGCTTATCGAGGCCGGGGAATCGCCGACAAGGCAAGTGCTATATTAGGGCTGGCTGGAATGATCAATATTCCAATCATCTACAAGTCGGTGGATTGGTGGTTTACTTTACATCAGCCAGCCACTTTGAAGTTGATCGGCGAGTCGAGCATTGATGCTTCAATGGCTTACCCTCTGTTAGTAATGATCGCCGGATTTTATCTCCTTTACAGCTTTCTGCTGTTACACTGGATCCGTGCGGAGATCCTCCAGCGGGAACAAAAAACCCGCTGGGTAGAAAGCCTGTTTAGCAAATGAGAGAGTCGATACAACTATGGGAAATTTTCAATTTGAATCCACAATGGAGTTTTTTGCGATGGGCGAACATGGAGTCTATGTTTGGACTTCTTACTTCATTACCATTGCTGTTATTGCGGCCTTAATTCAGATTCCTCATCGGCAAAAACGTCAGCTTTCTGGTCAACTCAGGCGTCGGCAACGTATTAGTTCCGCGCCTTCTCGGAAATAACCAGCAGATTTCATATGCACCCAGTACGCAAACAACGAGCCTACATAGCCCTATTTGTGGTGATTTTTTCAAGCATTGCCATATCACTTATTGCCTATGTTCTGAGGGAAAACATTAATTTGTTTTATCCACCCGCCAAATTTGCCGCAGGGGAAGTGCCCATTGATAAAAAAATTCGTGCAGGAGGCTGCGTGATGACAGGTTCAGTTGTGCGCTCTACCAGAGACCTTGGCGTCAGTTTTCTGATCACCGATGGTCTGGCGAATTTGCAAGTTAACTATAGCGGCATCCTCCCCGACCTGTTCGAGGAAGGCGAAGCGGTTGTCGTTAACGGGCGACTAGGCTCTCAAGGCGAGTTTAATGCCACCGAAGTCTTGGCCAAGCACGACGAAAACTACATGCCCCCTGAAGTCGCCGAAGCTATGGCGCAAGCGGGTAGTGATCACGAACAAACCTGCGAAATGCTGAGAAGCTAAATCATGATTCCCGAACTCGGCCACTTTTCATTAATTATTGCTCTGTGCCTCTATCTGCTGTTATCAGTCGTCCCTATGTTTGGCGTATATAGGAAGAACGCGCTGTTGATGGATACAAGCCGCTCGTTAGCAACTGGCGGCTTTGTATTTATCCTCATGAGTTATTTTTGCCTTACTTATGCGTTTTTACAGGATGATTTTTCAGTTAAATACGTCGCCAATAACTCCAATAGTCTGTTACCTGAGTACTATAAAGTGAGCGCGGTGTGGGGGGGGCACGAAGGCTCGCTTTTACTCTGGGGTCTAATCCTGGCCGGGTGGGCATTTGCAGTTAGTTTGTTTAGCCGAAATCTGCCAAGAGACATGGTTGCCCTAGTGCTTTCGGTTATGGGGATAATCGCCGTCGGCTTCCTGCTATTCATGCTGCTGACATCCAATCCTTTCGATCGACTCTTACCTATATCCCCACGCGAAGGTGGTGATTTAAATCCACTTCTGCAGGATCCAGGGCTGATATTCCACCCGCCAATGCTCTACATGGGCTACGTGGGTTTCTCGGTAGCCTTTGCCTTTGCCATTGCCGCATTGTTATCGGGCCGCCTGGACAGTGCCTGGGCACGCTGGTCGCGCCCCTGGACCACAGTAGCCTGGGCGTTTCTAACCATGGGGATTGCGCTGGGAAGTTGGTGGGCTTACTACGAACTTGGCTGGGGTGGCTGGTGGTTCTGGGATCCGGTGGAAAATGCCTCTTTTATGCCGTGGCTAGTTGGTACCGCTCTTATCCACTCTCTGGCCGTTACTGAGAAGCGCGGCGTCTTTAAAAGTTGGACTATTCTACTGGCAATCTTCGCCTTCTCATTGAGCCTTCTGGGGACTTTTCTGGTGCGGTCTGGCGTACTTACTTCCGTACATGCCTTTGCTAATGATCCCGAACGCGGAGTATTTATCCTGGGATTTTTACTAGTGATCGTGGGTAGCTCCCTAGCCCTCTATGCAGTTCGCGCCCCGGTGGTTAAAAGTATCGCCAGCTTTCAGTGGCTATCGAGGGAAGCCTTCCTATTGATCAACAATATTTTACTGGTGGTCATTATGGCCACGGTATTGTTAGGTACGCTCTACCCTCTTATATCCGATGCACTCAACCTTGGAAAAATATCGGTGGGCCCGCCGTACTTCAATTTTTTCTTTGTTCCCTTAACGGTAGTACTGTGTCTATTCATGGCAGTGGGGCCATTGATGTTATGGAAAAAAACATCCCGGGAAAGATTATGGAAGATCCTCAGAAGCCCTCTTCTCATCAGTCTATTAGTCGCCCTGATTTTTCCTGTACTTTATGGTGAATCCTACAAAATCAGCTCAGCGATTACCGTTTTCGTAGGTTCATGGGTTATCTCCGTAACCGTAGCAGACCTTATTCACAAGCTTCGTAATAGTGATCGTTTACTGACGGGACTAAGCAAACTAAATAGGAGCTACTATGGCATGGTCACTGCTCATATAGGAATTGCTTTTACCGTTATGGGAGCTGGACTGAATACCATTTACAGCGATCAACGAGATCTGCGTATGGAAGTGGGCCAAGAGGTTAATGTCAGTGGAAACCTTTACCATCTAGTCGATATACAGCAAGTCCGCGGAGCCAATTACACCGCTCAGCGAGGTATCATCGACATTTACAAAGGTGATCGCCACGTAGAGCAATTAACACCCGAAAAACGCCGTTATTTTTCTACCAATGATGTAATGACCGAAGCGGATATTCACTCCAGTATCTTCGGCGACTTGTATGTTGCCATGGGAGAGCCGCTCGAAGCCGGTGAATCAGGGGAGAAAGCATGGGCCATTCGCATCCACGATAAGCCCTTTGTTACCTGGATCTGGTTTGGCTCACTGTTAATGGCTTTAGGTGGATTTCTAGCCATCAGTGACAAGCGCTACCGCCTGAAAAAAACCGTGAAAAAGAAGCTGGCTACTGGTGACACCGTAGCCATTTCATAAAAGTCCACGAGTATTCATCTACTAAAATGGTCAAAATGCGACGTTTAATACTATTTATTCCTCTTGCTGTTTTAGCTTCGCTAGCCGGTTTTTTCTGGTGGGGACTCTCCTCAGAATACAATCCTCAAGACCTGCCTTCTGCATTGATTGACAAGCCTTTCCCAGAATTCAGACTAACGCGCTTGGATGATGAAACTCAAATAACTACTCGCGAAGATCTGCTCGGTGAAGTAACCTTAGTGAATATCTGGGGCACCTGGTGCGTCTCCTGCCGTGTCGAACACCCGTACCTGAATAAATTGGCAAAAGAGGGTATACGTATTGTCGGCTTGAACTACAAAGATAATGCGGAAGAAGCTCGCCAATGGCTGCGAGACTTAGGTAATCCTTACTCATGGAATATCGTGGATAAGACCGGAAGACTTGGTGTGGATCTGG